>JANMVK010000621.1:0-1592 GCA_031392725.1 Pseudobdellovibrionaceae bacterium | reverse complement strand
AGCGCCGCCTTCGATACGGCGATGCTTAGACCCTTAATTTTGCGCCGGCATTTATCGATCATATCGGCGGAGTAATCCACACCTGTAATCTTCCGGCACTTGGGCGCAAGGGATATCAAGACTCGGCCCGTGCCACAGCCCAGTTCCAAAACCTCGGTCTCTGCCGTGATTTGCTCCAAATAAAACGGCACATCGGGAAAAGGGTCCGGCTGCAGGTCGTAATAGTCTGAATTGCCTTTGCGTGGATCTTTCACTTAAAACCGCCGCGCCGAGAGCCACTTGGGGATCTCGCGGCCATAGACCACATCCACCAGGCGTTTGGCCGTGTGAAACGCCAGGCCGATTCCGTGAGCGGTGTAGCCGCCGGCGAAAAAGATCTGGGGATCGTCGGGGATGGAGCCCACCATGGGTTCGCCGTCGCGGGCAAAGCCCATGACGCCGGACCAGCGATGAGTCACGCGCGCCGATTTAAATTGCGGCAGGTGGGTGAGAACGAACTGATGGAGCGCATCTTGAATGGTCTCGGTGATATGATCGGAATAGCCGACCTCAGTTTCTTTTTCAATTTGGCGGAATCCGCCGATCAGCAATTCGCCGCTGGGTAACTGGCGGAAATAATCCAAATAAAAATTAGCATAGCAGGGCGCATCCATAAAGCGCGGCACGGCTTCCATCATTAAGCACTGTCCGCGCGTGGGATAAATTTTATCTTTGAACCACGGGTGCAGCGAAGCGGAGAAAGCATTCAAGTTTAATAAAATCATGGGCGCTTCGATATCGCCCCGGTCAGTTTTAAGCACTCGCATGCCGTCGGCGCCTTGTTCAATGGCGTAGGCTTCGGTTTGTTCCAGCAGATCCGCTTTGACCTTGGAGTGCATGCGCTCGACCAGTTTCACCGGATTGACTGACCCGTCATCGAGATATTTTATGCCGCCGACAAAATTCACCGCGCCAGCCTTAGCCTTAACTTCTTCTTTGGAAAAAATCTCGGTGCGGATATCGAGCTTGTTCATGACTTCAGCCACATTTTGCAGTTCGGTGAATTCATTGTCCTGAGCGGCGAGGGAATAGGCGCCGCTGTGTTCAAATTGCAGTTCCGCGGATTGGTCTTGAATGATCTCGGACTTAAGCAGGCGCAAATTTTCCTGCGCGAAACGCCAGATCTCGGTGGCCTGTTCCAGGCCGTGCTTATTGATCATGCGGTTGAAGTGTTCCACGGACCCGCAGGTGATAAAGCCGGCATTGCGGCCGCTGGCGCCAAACGCCAGGCGTGATTTCTCGACAATACAGACTTTGAGCGTGGGATCTTCTTTATTTAACCAATAGGCCGTCGACAATCCGGAAATTCCCGCACCGACAATAATCGCATCATAAGTTCTCTTGGGAGTTGTGGATGAACGGTCCAACCAAAATGACGTGCTCATTGCTTCCCCTCTAAATCCAAATACATTTCCTGAGCTGTACACCGGCAGGGCGGCTTTAGGCAACGGGTGCAGGTGTAATCTAGGGCGCGCCAGTATTCTTTATGCTCAGCCACCACCGCAAATCCCAGTTTTTGTAAATATCGGGTGGAGGAGTTATTAGGACTCTCC
>JANMVK010000616.1:0-4019 GCA_031392725.1 Pseudobdellovibrionaceae bacterium | reverse complement strand
GGCGGCGCAATTTGTGAATAGTCCGGACCACAACGGCACGGGCCACATCGCCCTTTTTAACTTTTGAATTGGGCATGGCTTCTTTTATCGAAACAATGATGACGTCGCCGACTGCGGCGTAACGGCGCTTCGATCCGCCGAGCACCTTAATACACATAACTTCCTTGGCGCCGGAATTGTCGGCGACGCGCAAGCGGGTTTGCATCTGAATCATACTTGCACTCCATCAAGTTCCTGCTCGCCTTTTTCAACAACCTCAATCAAGCGCCAGCGTTTAGTTTTGCTGAGCGGACGGGTCATTTGAATGCGAACGGTGTCGCCTTTTTTGGCTTCATTCTTCTCATCATGGGCTTTGAATACCGAAGTTTGCTTTTGGTATTTGCCGTATTTCTCATGGCGCACGCGGCGGAAGATCTTAACCGTGATGGTTTTATTCATCTTGTGGCTGATCACTTCGCCCACCACTTGCAGCAGCTGGGTGCGGTCGACTTCAGTTTTTTGTGTTTCCTTAGCCATTTTTCGTTCCTTTTTTCGGAGCGGCCTTAACTGTCTTAGTCTTTGCAGTGGCCGTTCCAAGCTTCATGTGTAAAGCGGTCCGCAGGCGCGCCATATCCCGGCGTTTGCCGCGGATTTCAATGGGGTTGCCCAACTGGCCGATGGAGTGCTTCATGCGCGCTTCAAACAGCTCTTCGCGCAAGGTCACGGCCCGTTTTCTAAGTTCCGCACTGGTTAATTCTTTAATCTCTTCAAACTTCATAACAATTACTCCCGCGCCACAAAGCGCGTTTTAAATGGCAACTTGTGAGCGGCCAAACGGAAGGCGGAGGCCGCTTGCTCGCGGGTCACACCATTCATTTCAAACAAAATACGGCCGGGCAAAATTTTGCAAACCCATAACTCGGGGCTGCCTTTACCGGATCCCATCCGCGTTTCAGCGGGCTTACGGGTCAACGGCAAATCGGGGAATACGCGCAGCCATAATTTTCCACCGCGTTTCACCGAGCGGGAGACGGCAATACGGCCGGCTTCCAGCTGGCGGGCGCTCAAACAACCAGATTCAATAGCGGCCAAGCCAAAATCGCCGAAAGCCAACTTGCTTCCACGCATGGCAAAACCCTTCCAGGTTCCACGATGCTGACGGCGCCATTTTACTCTTTTAGGACTTAACACGGCCTGCCTCCTCAATCTCGCGGGCTGAGTAAACATCTCCGCGATAAATCCAAACTTTCAAACCAATCAATCCGTAAGTGGTCAACGCTTCGGCGGTGCCGAAGTCGATGTCGGCGCGCAACGTGTGAAGCGGAACGCTCTTCTCGTTGTACCATTCCGAACGCGCGATCTCGGCGCCATCCAGGCGGCCGCTCACGCGAATTTTAATTCCACGCACTCCGCCTTTAACCGCGGAAGCCAGAGCTTTTTTCAGAGCCCGGCGCCAGGAAATCCGTTTTTCCAGCTGCAGTGCGATGTTCTCAGCAACCAGCTGCGCATCCATGTCGGGTTTGCGAACTTCCTGAATATTAACAAAAACTTCATTGGTAGTGAGCTTTTGGATATCGAGTTTCAAAGCATCGATGCCCGTGCCCTTTTTGCCGATCACAACCCCGGGACGAGCGGTGGAGATGATGATTTTCACTTTATTGGCAGCTCTTTCGATTTCGATTTTAGCCACGCCGGCATGCTTGAGTTTGTCTTTGATGAATTTACGCAGCTTATGATCTTCCTGGAAATTGATCTGGTATTGTTTGCCTTTAGCATACCAGCGCGAATCCCATGTCCGGATCACACCTACTCGAAAACCAATCGGGTTAACCTTTTGTCCCACTCGTCACTTCCCTTTATTTCTCGTCCAAGACGACGTTGATGTGGCTCATTTTCTTTTTCACTTGAAACGCGCGGCCTTGAGCGCGGGGGCGGAAGCGCTTCATGCTCGGGCCCATATCCACGTAAATAGTTTTTACGTAGAGATTGTCCACATCGATGGTTTTTTTATTCTCAGCATTGGCGACCGCGGACTCGATCAACTTACGGATCAGGCCGGCGCCCTTTTGCTTCATAAATGTCAGTGAACGAATCGCCGTGTTGACGTCCTGGCCGCGGACGATATCCGCAACTAAGCGCGCCTTCTGGCATCCGATTCTGGCAAAACTTAAACTCGCTTTAACTTCAGACATATATCACCTTACTTCTTCGCCGCTGGAGGGCCGGACTGAGGCGGAGCCGCGACACCTGGTGCCTGGACCTTTTTCTCAGAGTGGCCGATGAACGTGCGGGTCGGCGCGAATTCGCCGAGCTTGTGACCGATCATATTTTCCGTCGCATAAACAGGAATGAACTTGCGTCCATTGTGAACCGCGAAGGTCAAACCGACCGCATCCGGAAGAACCGTCGAGCGCCGTGACCAGGTCTTGATGACTTTTTTGTCACCGGTGGCTTTGGCGGTTTCGATCTTCTTCATCAAATGGTGGTCAATAAATGCACCCTTCTTAACTGAACGTCCCACGTACTACTCCTACTTCCGTTGTTTGCGCTTCGCGCGCCGCTTGATAATCATACTGTTCGTGCGTTTGTTGTGACGGGTCTTATAGCCTTTGCAAGGCTGACCCCACGGGGTAACCGGATGGTGCCCCTTCCCAACGCCCTCACCACCACCCAGCGGGTGATCGATCGGGTTCATGGCTTGTCCACGCACACTGGGACGGATACCGCGCCAGCGAGCGCGGCCGGCCTTACCCCAGCTGATATTTTCGTTATCGGTATTTCCCACTTGGCCGATGGAGGCGCGGCAAACCGAAAGGATTTGACGGACTTCACCGGAGGGCAATTTCACCTGACAATATTTGCCGACTTTCCCTACCAGAGTGGATTCGCTACCGGCGCCGCGGCCGATTTGGCCGCCTTTGCCCGGACGCAATTCAATATTGTGAATAATGGTGCCGGCCGGAATAAAACCCAGCGGCAAACTGTTGCCCGGTTTGATATCGGCGGTGTCGGATGATGAAACTTTGTCGCCGACGTTCAAACCGATGGGCGCGATAATGTAGCGCTTTTCGCCGTCAATATAATGTAACAAAGCAATCCGGCACGAACGGTTAGGATCATACTCGACTGAAAACACCGTCGCGGGAACTTCTAACTTGTTACGTTTAAAATCAATAATCCGGTACAGGCGCTTATGGCCTCCACCTTTATAACGGATCGACTTGATCCCGTGATTGCTGCGGCCGCGGGCCCGGTGGCTGTACGTGGTCAAGCTGCGTTCAGGTTCGCCTCTGGTGATCTCCGCGAAATCATAACCGGTCATGGCGCGACGGCCGGGACTGCGGGGATTGAATAGTTTAATTCCCATAATTATGCTCCCTCAAACAAGGTGATCTTTTCGCCGGCTTTCAACCGAACCATCGCCTTTTTCCAGGTTGTGGCACGGCTGGTGCCTTTAGCGGTTTTTTTCATCGGGATACGGCAAATCGAAGTGTTAACCGACTGCACTTTTACACGGAAATATTTTTCGACCGCGGTCTTGATGGCCGGCTTGGTGGCATCTCGGTTCACTTCAAACACATAAACGCCCTTTTCGGCGAGGATGCTGTTCTTTTCGGTCACGAGAGGACGCTTAATCACGTAATACATTTTTAGTTCCCCTTATCCGAAGCGGCTTTATCCACACAACGCTCGACAACTTTAGCGAGTGACTCTTTAGTGAAAACCGCGGAGTCAAACTTCAACAGATCATAAACATTCATGCCTTCGACGCCGTAGTAACGAAACTTTTTCATATTGCGTGAAGCGCGGGTGAAACCATCGGTCGCGGTGGCATCGATCAGCACGGCTTTTTCCAAACCGAAACTTTTCATGCGCTTGGCGAGCTCTTTGGTTTTGCCTTCGTCCAAAGTCATGGAATCGACCACGAACACACGGCCTTCTTTAGCCAATTTTGAAAGAGCGGTACGCAAACCTAACCGGCGAACACGCTTGGGCAGCACATAGCTGTAATCGCGCGGTTCCGGACCGAAGGACACACC
>JANMVK010000513.1:0-3379 GCA_031392725.1 Pseudobdellovibrionaceae bacterium | reverse complement strand
AAACCCCCGAGCCTATGACGACGGCATTAGTGGCGGTATTCACAGATAAGTTGTTTCCAAGCAATATTGATGACGTAGCTGCAATGGCACGAGTCTCATAATTTCCAATTCCGATCACACCCGATGACCCGGAATCAATGGACGAGTTACCTTGCGCGATTAGAATACCGTTACTTCCGTCAATGGAGTTGTTGTTACCCGTGGTCATGGCGATGGCGTATGAAGTCATTGGAAATGACTGATTACCTAGTGACAATGACCATGCTCCTCCTGATTTGTCTCCATACAAACCCGGCGCTTCAAAGGTAGCTTGGGGCGATGTCGTCCCGATGCCGACATTGCCGTTGTTAGAAATACGCATGCGCTCAACGCCGGCACTGTTAAAGGCAATGGTGCCCGTGCCCACAGCCGACATACCGGTGTTGGTTTGTCCGATGAAGGAATATCCAGGGGCTGTTCCCGTGCCGAGAGTTGACAAGATTTGTGTCGTGGCAAGGTGGTTACCGAGATTGTCACCAGCGCCGCCGCTTGAAACCATATTGGTCCAATTGTTATTCTCATAGACTTCAAACTTCGAGAGATTGGTGTTGTAACGGATCATGCCGTTCACGCCGGTGACAGGGCGGCGGGCGGTGAGATCGCGCGGGACGATCATGCTCGACCAGCTTACGCCGGTCCCTCGAACATCGAGAATTGCGCCCGGGGCAGGTGAGATAGTTCCAATTCCCACGCTTCTGCTGCCGCCGTCGAATACGGTAATCAAATTCGACTGGCCGTCGTAAACTTCTAGACTCCTGCCTTGCGTAAATCCACCGTTATAGCCACGATAATTGAGAGCCAACTGGGCTGATCCGTTTACCCCTTGGTCGGTCCAAATTTCATTGTTCACGCCGACACTTAAAATTCCGGGACGATCAGTGGCTCCCAGTTTTACATTTGTGCCGGCGGGTGCGCCCTGGACATCGAGCATGGAAGCAGGTGATGAGGTTCCGATGCCGACGTTGCCGTTGGCGGCCATGCGGAGCCGCTCGACACCGGCCGTGTTGAACGCGATTGCGCCGGTGCCCGCGGCCCACATTCCGGTGTTGGCTTGGCCCAAGGCAATTCCCGGGGCCGTGCCGGTTCCGTAGATAGATAAAATCTGTGTAGTGGCGAGGTGGTTGCCGAGATTGTCGGCTGCGCCGCCGCTGCCAGTAGCCATGGTGGCCCAATTGTTATTTTGATAGACTTCAAACGCCGAGAGATTGGTGTTGTAACGGATCATACCGTTGACGCCGGTGGTGGGACGGCGGGCGGTGAGATCGCGGGGAACAAGTAAGGAACTGTAGTTTACACCGGTGCCGTTGATGTCTAAGATCGCGCCGCTTGCAGGAGTTGTAGTTCCTACACCTACGCGGCCATTATTATCAATTCTGACTCGAGTGCTGCCATTGAGATCGAAACTCATATTGATCGCGCCGTAACCGCCGCTTGTGGCGATTCGCCCGTTTTGAGAGGAATCTGTCGGCATTCCGATAGTCCAACTGTTAGATAACGAGGCCACGTTAACAACGCTACCTGATTCATATATCAGTTCGTCGCCGTTGGTGCTCACGAATTTCGAGCCCGATGACATTGCGATGTTGCCGTTAACGGAAAGCATTTGCGATGGGCTAGCGGTTCCTACACCCACATTGCCATTGGCGGCCATCCTCAGGCGTTCCACACCGCTCGTGCTAAAGGCGATCGAACCGGTTCCGACACCCCACATGCCGGTGTTGGT
This sequence comes from Pseudobdellovibrionaceae bacterium, assembly GCA_031392725.1. Classification (GTDB taxonomy): domain Bacteria; phylum Bdellovibrionota; class Bdellovibrionia; order Bdellovibrionales; family UBA1609; genus JALHOQ01. The sequence goes on along the minus strand of JANMVK010000513.1, from coordinate 1,617 downwards.
TTGGCCGAGAGCCACGCCGGGAGCGGTGCCCGTGCCAAAGAGTGATAATATTTGTGTAGTGGCCGTGTGGTTTCCGAGATTGTCGGCCGCGCCACCGGCGCTAACCATATTGACCCAGTTATTATTTTCATAAACTTCAAACTTCGAGAGGTTGGTGTTGTAGCGAATCATACCGTTGATACCGGTCGGGCGAAGTGCGGTGAGATCGCGTGGAACGATTAAGGAGCTGAACAGTACGCCGGTACCATTCACTTCTAATATCGATCCGGACCCTGGAGCCGTGGTTCCGATACCGAGTCTCCCGGAGGTGTCGATCACAAGGTGGGGCGTTGCCGGGTTATTCCAACCCGCATTGTTGAGGATTAAGTTACCATTGTCCTCTTTCCGGATGTGGGCAATATCCGGATTGTTGTCGCCACGATCTGCTTGCAGTTCAATTTGCGCCGGAAGAGTGTCGTCCGCGCCAATCAAAATAGTCGTGTTTTGGTCGACGCCTCCCCAGTTATTTCCCACAGTGAGCAAAGGCTTTTGGCCAAGATAATCTGGCACGGTATTGTATCCAATTGTCACACCATTTGCAGAGCGGTCCGCGCGCAGTAGCGAGAGTGCCCCTCCATTTGAGATATTGAAATTGCCATTCACATCGAGAGTTGAATTTGGAGATGTGGTTCCGATACCCACGTTGCCATTGTTGACGATCCGCATGCGCTCGACGCCGGCGGAATTAAATGCAATCGAGCCCGTACCAACTGCAGACATGCCGGTGTTGGTTTGTCCGATGAAGGAATATCCGGGAGCGGTTCCGGTGCCGAGAGTCGCTAAGATTTGTTGAGTTGCCGTGTGGTTACCGAGATTGTCGCCGGTGGAACCGGTGGCCATATTGAACCAGTTGCCGTTTTCGTAGACTTCAAATTTCGCTAAGCTTGTGTTGTAACGAATCATGCCGTCGACGCCGACTGTGGGGCGGCTAGCTGTAGTTGAGCGCGGGAGTAACAGTGAGCTGTTGCTAGTGCCGGTGGCAAATAAATCTAAAATTGCGCCGGTGGTTACGCTAGAGGTGCCGATGGCTAAGCGGCCTGAGCCGTCGAGTTTCATTACTTGATTGGCGCCAATGCCGGTGTCGACGCTGATGGTGGTGGCGTTGATGTTGCCGGTGACTAATATTGCATTGCCGGCCACGATGCTGGCGATGCCACCGGTGTCAGCTGAAGGATGCCATGAAGTTCCGTTCCACTTTAGGATTTGGTTCAGAGTGGCTGCGCCCACATTGATTTGTGTGGGGTTGATCGCAATCGGAGTTGAAGCCGCGGCGGTCAATCTTCCTTGAGCGTCAACTGTGAATGTGGCGACTTGATCGGGAGAGCCGTATGAGTTTGCGGTGACGCTGGTGTTGTTAAGGTTAACGGTCACGGCGCCTGTGATTCCGCCACCGGTTAAGGCTTGATGCGGCTGTCCAGTCTCTGCGGCTTTGAACGATTGTGCCGGGAACGATGCCACCTTGACCAACAGCCCACCATAGCCAATATCCTTATTGGTTGGGTGAATGTTGCAGCCCATAGAGCTCTCAGCATCAAGATGACAAACACTACTTTTATTATGGCGCTAAATTCGGTAAGC
>JANMVK010000495.1:0-2860 GCA_031392725.1 Pseudobdellovibrionaceae bacterium | reverse complement strand
GATATTTCAGCCGTTTAAGCGCGGCGACAATAGTTATGGCATTAAGGGCAGTGGCCTGGGGTTGGCGACGGTACAGAAAATTGTCGACCTGCATGGGGGATCCATCTCAGCATCGGGTAAAGTCAACGAAGGCGCTGAGTTTAATATCGCATTGCCGCTCAATAACTAACCGGCCGTATCTTCAAGTGTGTGACTATTTTCAAATCAAGGTCAATTCAACGGATTTCCGCCTTCACAATCGTATCTCCCCGCTCAAGTCTATCGACCACATCCATGCCTTTGGTCACTTGTCCAAAAACTGTGTACTGGCCATCAAGATGGGGCGTGGGAATATAAGTGAAAAACAATTGCGACCCTCCGGTGTCAAACCCGTTTGAGCGGGGCATGCCGAGTGTTCCGCGTTTATAGGGAATGGTGTTCACTTCGGCGCGGAGTGAGTAGCCGGCGCCGCCCCAACCGGTGCCGTCGGGATCCCCGCCTTGAATTACGAAATTGGGAACCACGCGGTGCCAGATCAATCCATTGTAGTAACCTCTTTTAACATGGCCGACGAGATCGGCGCAGTGAATCGGCGCATCTTTGGCGTAGCACTCAACCGTGAAATTGCCCTTCTTGGTATAAAACATCACGGTTGGATTCTTTTTTAGTTCGGCTTCGCGATACGGGGAAAAAGTCAGATTGGCCTCCATATTGGCCAGCGCGGTTTTTTGTCCGCGGTCAGCCAAAGCTTTTTGGGCCTTACTGCGCACGCCGGGATCGGGATCGCTCAACGCTTTGTTGAGATATTCCGTGGTGGTGGAGTTTTTAGTCTTGGCGATAAAGTCGATCATCTCCTCGCGGGTTTCCACCCATTTATTATCCTGGCTGTCTTGATAGGTTTTCCACATCAGGGTGACAGCTTCGGATTTTTCCTTGCGGTCTTTGAGCGCGGTCACCGCCGTGCCCCGCTCGATCAGCTCTTTGGACTGCAAAGAATTTTCCAGCTGCTTAAACGCGCTGGAGCTAGGAATTTTTCCGATCATATCCAGCGCGGCCCCGCGTACGTTGGGATCGGCGTCGGCCATGGCCAGCATCAAAAACTTCTCCCGTTCACTCTCCGCCAGTTTTTCACCGGCCTGCACCGCCGCCTCGCGAATGACCCAATTGGGATTTTTTGAAAACTCAGCCAGCCAAGCGCCAAGACTGTCGGTTTTATTGCTGGCCAAAGTTTTTAATGCCTGCGCGCGAACCGCCAAACTTTCATCTTTAGCGAGCATGGTCTCCAAGTTGGCGGTGTCGAGTCCTTGAGCGAGAGCGGTGCGCACATGATAGGATTTATCCCGCATCAGAAATGCATAAGGCGCCATTTGCGCGCCAGCCGTGCCCAAAGCTAAAAGCGCCGCCACCCGCACGTCGCTCTCTTTATCCTTTATGGCTTTTTCCAAAGCGGCCGTTGATTTTTTAGCCTTCATTTTCCCCAGCGCCATCACGGCGTAAAGGCGGGTCCAATGATCTTTGCTCAAAGTCAACGCCGCCACCGCGGTCTCGGCACGGGCGTCGGCATTGCGCGCGAAATAGTAGGCGACATTCTGTTTCACCTGGACATCTTTGTCTTCGGTCAGTTTAACCAGCTGTTCAAAAACCGGCGCGGGAATCTCTTTGATTTCTTTTTCGGGATCTCTGAGCCTGAGCACCATGCGGTGGCGGAACAAAGAGTACACGGCCGCCGCGCGCATTTTGGCGTCCGCGTGCAACAGCAGCGGCAACATTAAGTCGGGAGTTTTATCCAGAGCGATTTTTCCTAGCGCTTCCACCGCGCGCACCCGCACGTCAGTGTCCTTGTCGTCGGCCATTCCCAGCAGTACCAATTGGATTTCGCCTTCACGCCCGTCGGCAAACTCCGCCTTCCAGCCGAATTGCCCAAGGCTAAACGCGGCGGCGGCACGGACTTTAGCGTCTTTGTCCTTCGCCAGTTCAATTAAAGAATTAATCACATGAGGACTTTGAATGCGCCCGTAGGCTGTGGCCGCGCGTTCGCGCAAAGACGGGCTCTTGTCCCCCGCTGCCGCCTTGACCGCGGGAGAATCCACTTGCCTGCGGTCCTCGGCATCTAAGATTGGGTTGATGGCGGCTTGAACCACCGGTGTGAATAGGACGGCGAGTGCAAACAATTTCGATTTCATGGATATCCCCCTGGAGCGGAGATTGTGACAACTTAGACAGCTATAGGCAAGTGCTCAGCACGCGCATGGCTTCGTCATGAGCATCGGCATCCCCGCAGAAGGATCCGCCTCGGGCTTTACATAGAACTTCCGCGCTGGACGTGTCGCTCCAACAATGAGTCCCGGTAATATTGCACAGTGCTTTGGCGAAAGTGTCATCACTCCAACAGTGCACGCCGCCGATTTTACAAGTGGCCGAGACTAAAGTTTCATCACTCCAGCAATGTTGATTGGCGGCTTTACATACGGCCGATACATCGGTGTCATCACTCCAACAATGCACGTTAGCCGACTTGCAAATCGCCTGGGCGCGGTTGGTGTCGCTCCAGCAGTGAAATTTGCCGAGGTCACAGAGTTCCTGCGCGGTCACATCGCCGTCGACTGCGATGGAATAGGCCACTTTGCATAGGCCCGCCAATGCGTTCGCCTGCGTGAAGCCAAAAGACGCGATCAAAAGTGAAATGGAAAGTGCGAATCTGAACATGGAACCCCCTGCCTCACATCACACTTAAGAGCACGGACGGTCAATTGTCGGAGATGAAACTACAGCGCTTCATACATGGACGGCCAATTGTCGAAGGTGAAACTACAGCGCCTCCAACACCCGCAATATCGCGGGCGCTTCCTCTAAATGCATCTTCGCGCGGTAAAGCAATTCA
>JANMVK010000439.1:0-5946 GCA_031392725.1 Pseudobdellovibrionaceae bacterium | reverse complement strand
GAACTCGGTGCCGTCGATCAGCGTGCCCCGGTAATTCACCACCACCGTGTCTTCAATTTTAGGTGAGGCGCCGGTGCCTTCGTTGATCATCTTGTATTGCAATCCGCTTTTCGTGATCTGCACGCCTTCTTCATCGCGGTTCTTGGCGATAAACTCATCGGCCTTTTCTTTATTTTTCTCGGCGGCCACGGCTTGGTCGGCCTGCCGGTTTTGCGCCAGCTGGGCTAGCGCGGTCTGCATTTCCGCGTCGGTCAGCTGCAGCGGCTTGCCACTGAAACCATCCATGACGCCATTCCCGAGCTGTTTAATGTCAAGATCCAAATTTTGCGCTTTTAGGCTTTTACCGAAGGAGGCACCGATGGAATAACTCACTTGGCCTTTATGCTCTTTTGGTTTTTTCGAACAGCCGAATGAGACAGACAATGCCGCCAAACCCGTAAAAACAAGTTTTAAAATTTTCATATTCATATTCATGCTGATCTCCTTAAAGCAATAATGCTAACGAGTCTAAGAGCTTGACACAAGCTCTTTGCCTAAAGCACTTTATGACCCACCATGTTTGAAGCCACGACCAATCAAATCCGCATCCATGTCGTTCCCGCCTATGTCCCCGATCAATCGGATCCGGATCAAAATCAATATTTTTTTTCCTACACCATCGAGATCCACAACGGTGGCAAACATTCCGTTCAGCTTGTTAGCCGGCATTGGATAATCACCGATGCGCACGGCCGGATGGAAGAAGTCCAAGGGCCGGGAGTGGTGGGCCAGCAGCCCACGCTTGAGCCCGGAGAGTCGTTTCAATATTCCAGTTTTTGTCCGCTGACCACGCCGACCGGATCCATGGAAGGCACCTTTTTGATGATGTCAGGCAAAGGCGAAAAGTTTGAAGTGAAAATTCCCAAATTTATTTTGGTTGAGCCCGCGCAGTATCACTGAATTTTTTTGCGCGACACCGGAACATATTTAACCATCGCGCCTTGAACCACCGACTCAAATAAAATTACATCGGAAATTTTGTATTCGCCAAACGATTTGCGGCCGCCGAGCTTGACCAAATCACTGACCGATTGCAGATTTCTGAGACGCGCGAGAGTCAGGTGCGGCAAAAACGGGCGGTCTTCGACCGTGTCGATTTGATGACTGTTCAGGTGGGCCTTAAGACCTTGTTGCAATTTTTTGAGCTCCTGCGAATTTTGCACGCCCAGCCAGAGGACCCGAGCATCGAGCGGATCCGGAAACGCCCCGACTCCCTGAATTTTAAGTTCGAGCTCTTTAATTTGCGGCTGCCAGCTGTTGATCGCGGCATACACTCTGGTGAGTTCTTCGTTATTCAGCTCACCTAAAAACTGCAGCGTGATATGCCACATGTCGGGGGGCGACCAGCGCACTTCTTTTTCGCGGTCCTTTAACGTGCGTTTCATTTTGCCGACGAGAACTTTGAGATCGCTATGATCCTTGAGAGCCTCAGGGACAACTGCGACAAAATATTTGGGCTTTCTCACTAGGAAATTGTACCTCAGGGCTGGTCAGTTAGCTATCGCTTGCTGCACTCGCTCTGGATACGCGGGTGTTTACAGAGTTCACAACCGGATTGAAGACTCTGTACCCGAACCAGCTGTTCAGAGACGAAGGCTTCGCGTCACCTAATTTTTTTATTTGACGAAAAAATGACTCCGTATCTCGCGCGCCAGCTTGTGCAGAATAATTTTTCGGAATCAAAACCATTTTTTTATTTTGCATTCGAGTATGAGGCTTATGTGAAGTTTAAAGTTGGGCCCAATTTTTACCTCGACACTCGAAGAAAATCTCATTTAAAACCCTATGCTATATACATACTAATATCAAAGGCGAACGGTGCACCAATGACCGGTATCTTCATGTTCATCATATAGTGCCGGTCAGCCTTGGTGGTAACAACGATCCTGCCAATCTAACTATTTTATGTTCCGCACATCATGATCTTGTCCATCAACTCAGCCTGCCCATTGAAAACCAGGTTAATTGGCTGCGTTCTCCTTCGGTCGAATATTTGTGTTGAGACTTGTCGCGTCCTGGCGCAAAATTAACCGATGACGACCACCGCCAATCCCACTTCTGAACTGCTGAAAAAAATTGCGCTTTTGCCGGCCCGGGAGCAGGAAGCCTTGCGCCTGAAGTACGCCGAGGGATTGCCTTATGCGGAAATCGCAGCTGCTATGAAACTCCCCGTTGGCGATGTTGGAAAAAGTTTGTTTCAAGCGGTGAAGGGACTCCGCGCGGACCACGCCGGCAATGAGCAGGACCACGCCAAAATTTTGGCCTTTGTCCATGGTGAACTCGACCAACCCGAAACCCAAAAATTCGCCAGCCGGATTGAAGCTGAAGAGGAATTGCGCAAGGAATTTGAATCCGTGCTCGCCACCTCGGATGCGCTTGAGGATTTATTATCAAAGCCCGCGCCCAAGAAGCCATCGGCTAAGCCCGCCTCTACTCGGCCGCCCCGCTCGCGCAAATCATTTTTAATTTCCGGTGCCGCTGTGTTGGCCGCGAGTCTTGTGCTGGTGGTCATCTTGAAAATAGATCAGGACCGCCGCGAAGTCGCCGAAAACGCGGCCGCTCCACAATCCGAGGTCTTGGTTGACCGTTTGGGAGGCAACACCCAAACCGATGGCAATGGTGAACCGATTTCAACGACGCCCGCACCGCCGGTGGATAATTTAGCGGCGCAGAATCCTCCGCCCACTGAACCCCCGCCACTTCCGGCTCAGGGACCTATGGGTGGAGAGGCACCACCTCCTGAGCCGGAAGTAGAAACTCCTCCCTCGGCGCCGCCCATGCCTCCGCAAAAAATTGTTCAGGGAAAATCTTTGGTAATTAAGAAAGAAATCGTTCCGGTTGAAGAGGTATCAAATAAAAAAATGGGCGTGCTCGCCTCGAAGGCCATTTTCTCAAAAGGAATAGACAAGAAAAAAGCCTTACTGCAAGTGCAGCGCCTGCTCGATGGAAAACCGAGTTGTGTCCCGGCGGACCTTGGAGCTTTGAAGTCCATCACCGCCGTGATCAGCGCGGCAAAGAACGGCTCAGTTACAAAAATCCAAACTACACCAGCTAGCCCTGAGGCCACCGAATGTCTCAAGTTGAAACTGAGTGGAAAAATTCCGGCCTTTAAATCCAAGGCCGGCGGCAAGATCACGCTGCTAATAAAGATTTTCTGATTATGGAGTATCAGATTGATAATTTACCTCTGGCCGGTGATTTCGGCCCATGTTCCATATAAACTAATCAAATGAGCACGTACCTTCGCGTCCTGGGTCCCGCTACACTTATGTTCTTTGTTATTATTGCATTTCAGAACTGCTCGGAGAACCTTGCCGGCGGGCCTGAAAAAACCACTTTGTCCTCGGGATCACCATCCCCTGGCCCTTCACCCGGACCTTTACCAGGCCCAGGCCCCGGACCCTTGCCCACTCAAAAACAAGTTGTACTCACTTCCGGAAATTCGTGGACCGTACCCGCGGATGTCGGCACCATCGACTCGGTTGAATGTTGGGGCGCGGGTGGCGGATCGAGAACTGACAATGATGGCGCTTCTTACGGCGCCGCCGGCGGCGGAGCTTACGCTAAGATCACTAACGTTGTGTTCAATCCCGGTTCTTTGATTGCCTATAATTTAGGATCTCCCGGAATTTCATCCAACACCTCCAATGGCAGCGCGGGGGGCGACACTTGGTTTATATCCGCATTGACCGTGATGGCTAAAGGCGGATTGGGCAGTTCAAATATGAGTCCCGGTGTGGCCGGTGGATCGGCGGCGGCCAGCGTGGGAACCGTGAAATTTTCCGGAGGCCGCGGCGGTGCGGCCAATGGTCTTGGCGGCGCGGGCGGTGGCGGCGCGGGTTCCGCGCTTAACAACGGCGCCGACGGCGGCAGTTCCGATGGAAATAATAATAACGGCGCTTTAGGTGGTCTATCACCAGGCGGCGCCATTGGCGGAAGTGGGACTGTTGGCAACGCCACTCCGGTCAGCGCGGGCCCCGCACCTTCCAATGTCAAAGGCGGTGGTGGCGGCGGAGGCGGCGGCGGACAAGACACCGGCATTAGCACTCCACCCGGAGCACCGGCGGGCGGCGGCGGAGCCGGCGGATTTCCCGGCGGCGGCGCGGGATCAACCGGCGCGATTTCAGGCAACGGATTCGGCACCAGCCTGATTTCCGGCAACGGCGGCGGCGGCCAAATCATCATCATCTACACCACGAAGTAATTATTACCCCGTAACCAAACGTGACCTTGAGTAACAAAAACCGTCACCGTTGGCATAAAGTTCGTTGTCCGTAGCCAAACTGGACACCCTCGCGCCACTACACAGGCGGCACACACCTTGCCTTTAGAGCCAATGTTCGTGGGGTGAATAATGAACGTGTGCCGATCCGCGTGGATAGTTCTGATACTGGTGTCACAACTGTCTTTCGCCGTAAAAATGGATGAATCGACTCATGACCTGGTGATCCAGCGTCTGGAGATCGGCATTGAATCCATGGATAAGACCGATTCCGAACTTCCCGGAATTCAGGTGCGCCTTGGCGATCTCTATTCTGACCGCGCCCGCCTCAAAACCATGAATGAAATCAACGGCGACTGCATCGAATGCAAATCTTCAAGAAGTGACCGCCGCCGCGCCATTGATCTCTATAATTCAGCGCTAGCTAAGATTGATAAAGAGCAACAGGGCAAAGTGGTTCTGCAGATCGCTCATCTATATAATCTCAACGACCAGTCCGAAAAATCCATCGCCCTTTATAAGAAGGTCATCAGCTCACGCGCTTCCGCCTATGCCTCCAATGTCAAAGGCCTGGCTTTCGCCAGCATGGGCGAGTTGTCTTTTAAACATGGTGATTTCAAAGCAGCCAAAAAATATTACGAGTCCGCCCGCCTCGAGGAACTCACCAACCGGGCCTTTGTTGAATACCGTTTAGCCTGGTGCCGGCTCAACCTAGGGGAATTCGATAAAGCCGTTAACACTCTGGTGACGCTGTTGAAAGATCCCGAGTTGCTGGCCACGCAATCGACTGGAGGCAAAGCCGTTGATCCCACGTTCGTGCAAGATGTGTCGAGCGATCTCGCTCGCTTCCTCGCCCGCACTGAAGTCGGTCCCAAACAAATCCAATTATTGAAAACGTTAAGCCCCGAGGCCAACCGCAAAGCCAATTTAAAAACTCTCGCCGCGGAAACCGATCGCCTCGGCAAAAAGTACGCCGCCGTGACCGTGTGGGCCGCTTATGTCGATGAAGGCCAAGTCAGCCCCGAGGAAAAACTCGAAGTGCAATCCCGCCTGGCGCAAATCTATTATGACCTGAATAACCAGACTGAAGCCGCCGCCGCTTTCGAAAAGGCTTTGGGCCTGTGGAAACAATTTGGCTGCAATGACGCGGAATTGTGCGCCGATTTAAGAGCCCGCCTGCGCCGCTTCGTGACCAGCTGGAACAAATCGCAAGGCAAAAAGCCCACCGTCCAATTGTTCCGCGCTTACATCGCCTACACCCAGCTGTTCCCTGAGACCGAAATGCTCCATTGGGCCGCCCAAGTGGGCTCGGACATCGGCAAAAAACAGGAAGCCGGCCAATTGTTCCATCAAGCCGCCGTGCAAGCGCAGCTTGAACTGAAAAAGAATTCCGGCAATAAAGAACTGCAAAATATCCTCGAAGGTTCGCTCTTAGGCGAAATCGAAATGAGTGAGGCCGGCAAAGATCCTAAAGCTCAAGAAACCGCTTACAACTATTATCTCTCGGTGAATGCCAATGGCCCCGAGAGTGTTCAGGTCCGCTACCAGCGCGCTCAATTATTTTATGCACAAAAACGCACCAAAGACGCTTTCAACGAATTTCACTTCTTAGCCACTGCCAAAATCGAGGGCCACGGCGAGATAAAAGTTAAATCCGCCGACTTGGCGCTCGATTGTTTAGTGAC
>JANMVK010000289.1:0-2030 GCA_031392725.1 Pseudobdellovibrionaceae bacterium | reverse complement strand
TCCTAAGCTGTGGTAATTTTCATGGTGAACCCGTGGCCTTCGCGCTGGACTTTGCCGCCATCGCGCTGAGCGCTCTGGCTAGTATCTCCGAATGCCGCATCGAAAAATTAATTAATCCCGCGATGTCGGATCTGCCGGCTTTCCTCGCGCCCAACGGCGGGCTCAATAGCGGGCATATGATTGTGCAAGTGGCGGCGGCGTCCCTGGTCAGTGAAAATAAAATTTTATCCCATCCCGCCAGTGTCGATAGCATTCCCACGTCCGCCGACAAAGAAGATCACGTCAGCATGGGCACCATCGCCGCGCGCAAGTTTGTCGAAGTCACCGGCAACGCCGAAAATATCGTGGCCATGGAATTTTTGTCGGCCGCGCAGGCCTTAGATTTATTAAAACCACTGGAGTCCGCCGGCGCGGTTCAAGAGGCGCATAAACTGATCCGCGAGAATGTGCCCTTTGCTAAAGAGGATCGCGTGTTTGCCAAAGACATCAATGCCATTCGCGAGCAGATCCGCCAGGGTCTGTTCACTAATTTAATCCGCAAAAGCACCGGGGATCTGGAATGGTAAGGACCGTCCGCGCGCCTCACGGGTCCAAGCTTCATTGCAAAGGCTGGGTGCAGGAAGCCGCCTACCGGATGATTCAAAATAATCTCGATCCCGATGTGGCCGAACGCCCCGATGAACTGGTGGTTTACGGCGGCCGTGGCAAAGCGGCGCGCGATTGGCCGAGCTTCGATAAAATTTTGCACGTGCTCACGCAACTCGAGAACGACGAAACGCTCCTCGTGCAGTCAGGAAAACCGGTGGGCGTGGTGAAAACTCACGAGGATGCGCCGCGAGTGCTGATCGCCAATTCTAATTTAGTCGGCAAGTGGGCCACGTGGGAAGTGTTCGATGAACTCGAACGCAAGGGCCTGATGATGTACGGCCAGATGACCGCGGGTTCGTGGATTTACATCGGCACCCAGGGGATTGTTCAAGGAACATACGAAACTTTCGCGGAGGCGGGACGAAAGCATTTTGGTGGATCGCTGCAGGGCCGGGTTATTCTCACCGCGGGCTTGGGCGGAATGGGTGGGGCGCAACCTCTGGCCGGAGTCTTTGCCGGAGCTTGTGTGCTCGCCGTTGAGGTGGATCCCAGCCGTATTCAACGCCGCCTCGAAACAAAATATGTCGATGAAGCCGCCGACAATCTCGACGACGCTTTAAAACGCATTCAACAATATAAAGCCAAGGGCGAGGCCCGTTCGGTGGCACTGCTCGGAAATATGGCAACGGTGATCCACCAACTGATTGAAAAGGGTTTTAAACCGGATCTGCTGACCGATCAGACCAGTGCACATGATCCGGTGCGCGGTTATATTCCCGAGGGTTACTCGCTCGAAGCCGCGGCGGTGTTACGCGAAAAAAATCCCGCGGAACACGCGCGCATGGCCAAGCTGAGCATGGCAAAACATGTAGAGGGAATGCTGATCATGCGGAAAAACGGAGCGATTGCCTTTGATTATGGCAATAACATCCGCGCCATGGCGCAAGATGCGGGTGTAAAAAACGCCTTTGATATTCCCGGCTTTGTGCCGGAGTATATTCGCCCATTATTTTGTCTGGGCAGCGGGCCTTTTCGCTGGGTAGCGTTAAGTGGCGATCCGAACGATATTCATGTCACCGATCAGGCCATACGCGAGTTATTTCCGCACAAAAAAGAATTGCTGCACTGGCTGGACATGGCTTCCAAACGCATCGCCTTTCAAGGATTGCCGGCGCGGATTTGCTGGCTGGAATACGGTGAACGTGCGAAGGCCGGGCAAATGATCAACCGCCTGGTCCGAGAAGGAAAAGTGAAGGCTCCCATTGTCATAGGCCGGGACCACCTGGACTGTGGTTCAGTCGCGTCACCCAACCGGGAGACGGAAGGAATGAGGGATGGGACCGATATGGTCGCCGACTGGCCCATTCTTAACGCTTTGGTCAATACGGCCTGTGGTGCCTCATGGGTGAGCTTTCACCATGGTGGCGGAGTGGGCATCGGAT
>JANMVK010000268.1:0-1795 GCA_031392725.1 Pseudobdellovibrionaceae bacterium | reverse complement strand
CTTTGTGGTTCAAAGGGTTGGTGGTCAACACGACCACGCGTTCGGGTTCCTCCTTGAACGGCAGAACTTCCTGGGTCTTGGCGTAATTGATCGGAATCCCGCGCACCATATCGACGGCAATATCATTGACCGGAATCTCTTTAATAAAATCCATGCCGAGATGCTTGCACAATTCGGCCAAGGCTTCTTCAGGTGTGTTGAAATTCAATTTGCTAAAGATCTCGCTGAACAGCGGGCCCTTGGGGCTTTGCGATTTCAGTAAGGCCGCCAACTGTTCGTCGGTGACGCTCGTGCCTTTTTTAATTAGGGTTTCGAAAGTGATAGCCATCCTTAAGCACAACTCTACCGGAACGGGATTATAAGGACAAGGCGTCGTTAAACCCAGACCTAGGTCTTAAAGAAGATTAATCTTAATGGCCGAGTGAGTAGGTGTGCGACTCCGTGCAGATCACTGTATTGCCGTCTTTGAGTTTTAAACTGTAAGATCCCGCCTGGCGGATGGTGAAAAATTCTTTGGGTTTAAAATCTTCAAACATTTTAACAGTAGCGTCTTGGTCAAACGGTTTGGCGTCCTTAAATGTCTCCAGCTTTTTCTTGGAGCCGCTCTTAGAGCGGTATTCAACTTCGAGAATGGGAGCCTTCAGATTCTTGCTGTCGTCGGCGCTGAGGATGACGCCGTCAAAGGTGGCGTTGGGATCCCAACCGCTCAAGGGAAACTGCGTGTTTTTGGTGACAATCTGACCGTCGATCTCGTCTTCCCAAATGTTTATGGCTTTCAACCGGCCCGCACAATCGGCGGCGCGCGCGGGGAGTGCGGTCAAAATTAAAATGGCGAATGCAAACTTCATTAAACTCATATTACCACTCCGATCCGCAAACCTGCGGATCATATTTATAGTTGTTGCAAACTTCCTTCGTCTTTTTGCTTGGCGGAAAGCACACGTGGATATGATTGCTATGGCCACTCATGTTTTGCACGTTCGCGCGCGGGTCATTGTAGTACATTGTACCGGCGCCCTTGCTTTTTAACAGTTTGATAAATTCCACCGTGGTTTTACGGTCACTCTCGGTGTACTGCAAGCCACTGTTCTCGAAGCGGCCGTGGCGCATGGGGCGGATGTCGATGCAATGGCCTTGGGTATGGGACGAGTGCACTCCGCCAAATGCCGGATCGGTTTTGTGCGAGATATCTCCCCACGCCACCCGGCATCCGGCTTGGGAATCGGGACAGCGTTTTTTCCAGTCTTGAAGAGTCGACATAAAAGCGCAGGCGGCGCTGGGGCTCGCCCAATTGTCATAAAGTTCGCCGCGGACCATGTCGGGCGAGTAATGAAAGCTTCCGCAGGGACCGATGTTGCCCCGGGTGCCTTTGGTCGGAATTTGCACGAGCCCGCGGTTGCGGCGCCAAGTGGTGAGATCGGAAACGCGCATGCGCCCGTTCACGACCGCTCGCAGGTCGGCGATATTTTTATTGCACAGGGGACAATGACCGACAGTTCCCGCCTCGGTTTCTGAATCCGGCGGCCGGGACGGCGGGGGCACCGGAGGAGGTACGGGTGGCGGAGGCGCCGGACGTGTGATTACGGGAGGCGGTACGGGCGGACGCACCACCGGAGGTGGCGGCGGCGGCCGGACAACTACGGGAGGCGGCGGGCGCGGCGTGGGCGTGGGCGTGGGCCGCACGACCGGAAATTCATCATCAAACAAGAAGCCGGACGACACCGCGTGCGCGTTTGGCATTGCTAAGGTCAGCGAGAAAATCATGAGACCGAAGGCAATTTTCATTTAGCTTTGA
>JANMVK010000264.1:0-1922 GCA_031392725.1 Pseudobdellovibrionaceae bacterium | reverse complement strand
CACGGCAATCCCGGTCACTTGACCCCAGCCACAGCGCGCATCATTCATCACTTGTTCGAGTAAAGGCAGAAGATTTTCGGTGTGTTGGCGGCTCGCCACTTCGGGCACCACGCCGCCGAACGGGCGGTGGGCGTTGTCCTGACTGGCGGAGCGCAAGCCTTGCACTTCACCCTTGAGACTTATAACCGCGACCGAGGTGTCGTCGCAGCTCGTCTCGATACCGATGATCATTTTATCTGTTTGGCCCGAAAGGCCGCTTTTTTGGCCGTCGGGGAGCCCGGGAATTTTGTGGTCACTTCATCAAAAAACACTTTCGCTTCGTCTTTTAATCCGGCCTCTTGAAAGCACACGCCCATTTTGTAAGTGGCGTCGGAGTAATACTTCCCTTTGGGATTGGCATCGCGGTATTTTTGGTACGACAAAATTGCTTCTTTAAATTTTTTCTGAGCGAATAAAGTTTCACCATCTTCCCAAGCCTTATTGGGTTGGGGCTTGCCGGCTTTTTCAGCCTTCTCGGGCTTCTCGGGTTTGTCGGCTTTTTCGGTGGCCAATCGCAATTTGCCGATGTCTTCGTTCATCGCGTGAATTTGCGCTTCTAGTTTCCGCAAAGCCTCTTCATACGCCTGAAACTTTCCGTCGAAGGCCTGCTTCTCTTTGCTCACGCCGTCTTTTTCGCCGGCGTGGGCGGCGTTGATCTGCACCAGTTGATTTTCAACCGTATCGATGCGGCCGCTGAGAATGCGCAACTGTTCGTCGGTCTCCTCCGGCGAATGATAATTGGCGGCCGGAGCCTGCGCCGGCTGCTGTTTACGGGTGTCGCGCTGGGCGACGATGGTTTGCTTTTGCGTGGTCACATCAGGGGCGTCGCCGCGCAGTTCAGCGCGGGTTTTTAAACAACCGATCAAGCTAAATCCCGCGAGCAAAAACATCACATTGCGGTTCATGGGAAACTTTCTCCTGTCTGGAATTTTTTAAGCCGGGTCACGTTCTCGGCCTTCTCGGCGTGGAGCAGAGCCTGCTGGAAAAACTTTTTGGCGTTATCAAAATCGGCGTCCCGGTAGGCCTTCTGCCCGGCCCGGTAATTCTCCTCGGCCTTATTCCAGATCCCCGTCGCGAAACGAGCGGAATCCGCATCCTGCGCCGCTCGTACGGCGGAGCGGGCGAGAGAATACTCATCATAGGGCGGAGGAGCCGCGACGACCTTGCATCCCAAAATGGCCGAGGCCACTAAAAGACTACTGAGCGAGCGGAACAAAGTTAACGCGGCGGTTTTTGGCATAAGCCTCTTCTGAGTCACCGGTGGCGATGGGCTTTTCCTCACCGTAACTGATGATCGTCAAGCGCTTGGAGTCCAGACCTAAGCTCACCATATAATTCTTCACGGCCTTCGCGCGGCGTTCACCGAGCGCCAAGTTGTATTCGCCTGAACCGCGGCTGTCGCAGTGGCCTTCAACCTGAACGGTGGCTTTGTTGGATTTAATCCATTCGGCGTTTTCCGAAAGTTGGCGGCGTGATTCGGTCGAGAGTGTGGACGAATCGTAATCAAAATGCACACTCACTAAACCATTAATTTTTCCGCCGTCGCTGCCTTGAGCATCAAACGACATATCTTGTGATCCGATACTGGAACCCAGCGTGCTGCCATCAGCACCGCCGGCCGGTGCATCCGCGACTTTCTTTTTCGTTGCACAGGAGACCGCGAACACCAAAGAGGTGACTAAGATGGTGATCGTCGAAACGCGTTTTAACATGATGCATTCTCCTTTTGAATTTGCTTACGATTTTTAAAAAATACCGCATCCGTGTCTATAGCTGTCGCTAGGTATCATGAATGAATCTCGGACAGAGGCGGCCACGGATAGCGCCTGGTGAGGGTTTGGCGACGCTCTCAGTCTTGCATAGTTATCTGACAATTCAACTTC
>JANMVK010000253.1:0-1197 GCA_031392725.1 Pseudobdellovibrionaceae bacterium | reverse complement strand
GACTTCGGACATCTTGTAGCGCCGAACCACAGTTTTCGGTGGCCAGGAGAAATCCACTTTCGGTAGGCCGGTAGCGATCTCTTGGAAGAAGGCATTCCACACCGGGAGAGCTGCCCCGGCGCCGGTCAAACCCATCGCCGTATTGTCGTCAAAGCCCACCCAAACCACATTCAACAAGCGGGGAGTAAAGCCGACAAACCAAGCGTCTTTGGTGTCGCTGGTGGTTCCGGTTTTGCCGGCGTAAGCGCCTTGCAATCCCCATAAGCGCGCGGCCCTGGCGGTCCCCAGCTCCATGGTTTGCCTCATCATCCCCACCAGCACGGCTGTTTGTTGCGGATCGAGCGCGCTGTCGTCGGACGGCTGGTACTCAAATAAAATTTTGCCGTTGATGTCTTCCGCACGCGAAAGCAAATGCACCCGCTCGCTGGTGCCGAGACGGGCCAGAGGCAAATAGGCTTGCGCTACGTCCATCGGCGAAAGTTCCACGATCCCCAGAGTGAGCGCCGGCAGCTCGGGAATGTCGCTGGTCACGCCGGCTTTGCGCAACGTTTCGATCACGGTGCCGAGGCCGACCATTTGTCCCACCCGCGCCGCCGGCACATTGAGCGACTGCGCGAGCGCGAAGAAGAAGGGCACCGTGCCGAAGGATTTACCGTCATAATTTTTCGGCTTCCAAATATTTTTTCCGTTTTTCCATTCGAAGTTTTCATCCTCGATCGGCGTCAGTGGATTGTTTTCTCTCATGGCCGGCCAATACACGAAGGGCTTCACCACCGAGCCGATCTGGCGGCGGCTGTCGATGGCGCGGTTGAATTGCGTCGAACGGTAATCGCGCCCGCCGGTGAGCGCCAGCACTTCCGCGGTTTTCACGTCGATGGCAAGCGCCGCCACCTGCAGCGGCTGGGCGGAGGGTTTCTTCACGCGCTTCTCCACGGCCGGCATAACTTTGGCGATGGCGGTGAGCATTCCGCTCTGCGCGTCGGGATCGAGCGTGGTGAACAGGCGCGCGCCATTCTCCGCGTCGATCTCCCAGCTTTCAAATTCGCGCAAAGCGCTCATCACAAAATACGGCGCGTGCGTGCGCTTTTGGCCGGGCAGCACCTTGGGCAGAGGCTCCGCGTTGGCTTGAGCGGAGTCGGCTTCGCTGATCATATTGGCCTCAACCATTTTCTTAAGCACCAGCTCGCGGCGGCTCTT
>JANMVK010000022.1:0-1867 GCA_031392725.1 Pseudobdellovibrionaceae bacterium | reverse complement strand
TTCATAGGCCAATTGTGCAAAGGAGTCGGCTGCGCGGTCGGCGTATTTAATTCCGGCTGGGTCGCGGCCCTGAGATGCCTCGTTCAATGCTGCCTTTGCTTTGTCCCTCGCGTCGGCCAGGCTCATCAACGGGTAAATCCCAATTTTGAGTCTCCGTTTTCGCCCGTTATGGCGATAACGGACAAGCCATGTTCTGGTCCCGGCACTTGTGATGCGCAATCCGAACCCAGCCAGGCTGTCGTCCCAATAGTCCGTTTGAAGTTTGGCGGTCGGTTTTATCGCCGCAATAGTGCGGATTGTGAACTTTAATGTCGGAATGGCTTTCCCCCTGAGTTTTAGGGTCCACATAGGGTCCATAAAACATCGAACAGCGTGAGACTCGGTGCATCGACATGCAACGCGAACAATCGAAATAACCCATTGAAAATAGAAAGGAAAGATGTTTCATTCGGTACCAACAATTTGCAGCGCGTTTTTTGAATTTGTGGACTACGAATCAAGTGGTCGGAGGTTCAAATCCTTCCGGGCGCGCCAATTTTTTAACCCGCCGAGGCTAAAACAATGCCGGTAAATACTTGGTTCTGGGTCCGCGCCTTCGCTATGTTTTTAGGATTAATCGCTACCGTGATCGGCATCCGCCAATTGGACCGCACCAAAAAAGTAACCGCGGTTGATGAATCCAAAATGGTAAATCTTTGTCCCACGCGCGTGAGCGCCGTGAAGACGATGGACGGCACTCTGATCGCTCAGGAGAAAATGTCGTGGTACCGCTCCAAGGACGGCCGCTCGGAAGAGCTGGACCCGATTGCTGTGGAAAAATGGTTTGGCCGCAACTGCCGCGTGGAAATTGCAGCGGAAACGGCCACCGACGCAGGTCCGCCTTCCGTCGAATTTCAATTTGTCAGCGGTCAGCCCGAAACTTTGTTTAGCACCGGAAAAGGGCTCTACATGTGGCAAAGTCGCGTTTTCCGCTCACCCGCGCTGGAACTGGCGTTGAAAGAGCTGCAGCAACTTCCCCTTAGACTAAGGCCCAGCCGTTAGCCTAGGCCCCGCTGTGGTGGACAGATCCCCGCCGCTTCATTACGCTTAAATTAATGTTTATTAGGGGAAGGAAACTCGCCATGGTTCAATTGCTGATCGCTCTTTCATTGTTATTCGCCGCGCCCGCGCTGTCATACGCCAAAACTCCGAAGTGCGCCAAGGGTGATAAAGCCTGCGCGAAAAAGATGGCTAAAAAGACCGACAAAAAAACTACGAAAACGGCCGCGAAAAAAACTGTTAAAAAACCTGCTAAGAAAACCGTAGCGAAAAAGGCCGCGCCAAAACACGCGCCCAAAGTCGCCAAAAAAACGCCCGAACACAGAAAAAAGAAGGCGATAAAAATGGATATGCCGGCTGACGTGTCGGAGCCCATGCCGCTGCCGGACCCGGTCGTTTCGGAACCGCCTGCCGCAGCAAGTCCTGCGACCACCGCCGCTGCGGCGCCTAAAAATGACCTTGAGGACGATATATTCCCCGAATCCTCTTCCAGTTCCGGTTCAACCGCGGCGCCAAGCGGGGGCTCGCCAGCCTCATCCGGCGGCGACGACTTTCTTGACGAAGACCTACCGTCCGAGTAAGTCTCTAATTTCTATCAATGTTCAGGCGTAGCTCAGTTGGTAGAGCAAGCGGCTGTTAACCGCTTTGTCGGGAGTTCGAGTCTCTCCGCCTGAGCCATTTTTGAAAGTGGGCGAACCAACCGCCCCCGTGATTACCAATTCCTTATCTTCCTTAAAATCTAACAAATTCGGATTCTTCACTCGCAACGTGAGCGAGTAATCCTTATTGATCCGAACATTTTCAAGAACCCCTTTGATGATCCGCAAAC
>JANMVK010000201.1:0-1910 GCA_031392725.1 Pseudobdellovibrionaceae bacterium | reverse complement strand
CTCCAAGCACGGTGGATTCAGTTTGCTTGGGCCGCTCCACTTGAACGCCTAAAAAATCCGCCTGCATTTGCATCAGTAAATCATTTTTCACGGCGCCGCCGTCCACCCTCACAGTGCGCATGCGCCGGCCAAGATCCTGTTCCATCGCTTTTAATATATCCACATTCTGTAAAGCCATCGCCTCAAGCGTGGCGCGGGCCAGTTGCGGCCGGCCCGATCCGCGAGTCATGCCAACAATGGCGCCGCGGGCGTCGGGATCCCAGTAAGGCGCGCCCAATCCGACAAAAGCCGGAACCAGGTACACTCCGCCGGAATCTTTAACCTGCGCCGCGAGAGACTCCACCTCACTGCTGTCCTTGATAAATTTCATTTCATCGCGCAGCCACTGCACGGCCGCGCCGCAAATAAAGGCTCCGCCCTCAAGCGCGTAGGTTAATTTTTTATCGCCGCTCAACTGCCATGCCACCGTGGTCAACAGGCCGGCTTTCGACGCCACCATTTTCGCGCCCGTGTTCATCAACAAAAAAGATCCGGTGCCGAAGGTGCATTTGGCCATGCCGACATCAAAGCAAGCTTGGCCGAACAACGCCGACTGCTGATCGCCGGCGATTCCCGCGATGGGAACGCCATCCGGCAGGCCCGCGATACTCTTGGTCGCGCCAAACACCCCGCTCGAAGGCGCGATCTCCGGCAAAATCTCGGCCGGCACACTGAAAATTTTCAACAGCTCTTTGTCCCACTCGCCGGTTTGGATATTCATCAACTGCGTGCGTGAGGCATTGGATACATCGGTCTTATGACAAGTCCCGCCGGTCAGACGCCAGAGCAAAAACGTATCCATGGTTCCCACGCGAAGTTGTCCCGCCCGGGCCGAGGCGTGCGCGCCTTTTACATTGTCCAGCAGCCAGCGCACTTTGGATCCAGAAAAATATGGATCCACCACCAGTCCGGTTTTCTTCTTTATTACTTTCGCGGCGCTACTCTTTTTTAATTTATTGCAAAACTCGGTGGTGCGCCGGCACTGCCACACGATGGCGTTGTACAGCGGCTTGCCGCTGTCTTTGTCCCACAACACAACAGTCTCGCGCTGATTGGTGATGCCAATGCCGGCGATTTGCGAGCCTTTGACCCCGGCCTTGTTCAAGCACTCCTGAATTCCCTCAATGACAGTTTTCCAAATGGCTTCCGGATCGTGTTCGACCCAGCCCGGTTGCGGATACATTTGCGGATGCTCATGATTGACGGAGGCCAGCATGCGCGCTTGCCGGTCGAGAACGCAGACCGTGGTGCCGGTAGTACCTTGATCAATTGCCAGAATATATTTATCCACTGTATACCTCTTAAGATGCGCAAATTATTCCAAATTAAGCCGGAAGACATCCTAAATCAGTTGGCCGGGGCCAGCCGGGACACGGTGCTCTATAAGATTTTGCCGCATTTTTTTCTGGAGTTGATGGGCACTTACTTCCGCGTGAAGGTCGACGGTGCCGAGAATTTGCCCAAACGCGGGCGCGCCTTGATTATTCCCAATCATTCCGGGGTCAGCGGCTTTGACGCCATGGTTTTGCATCATGAAATCACCCGCGCCATCGGCCGCTATCCGCGCGTGCTCACCCATCACCTTTGGTTTCTGACCAAAACCACCTCGATTCCCGCCAACCGCCTGGGATTTATCGAGGCCACCATGGAAAGTGGCATCAAAGCTCTGCAGAAAAACCAGCTGGTGGTGCTGTTTCCCGAGGGCGAGTCGGGGAATTTCAAACCGTCGAGCAAGGCCTACCAGTTGCAGGAGTTCAAGCGCGGCTTTATCCGCATGGCACTGCAAACCGGCGCGCCGATTATTCCCACCCTAATCATCGGCGCTGAGGAAACGCATGTGAACCTGAGCCGTTTGAAACTGACTAAATTCT
>JANMVK010000165.1:0-5444 GCA_031392725.1 Pseudobdellovibrionaceae bacterium | reverse complement strand
GTCTTTGCCGGAGATCGATTTAGGGCCGGGATCAATCACTAATTTTTTGCGGTCGACGCCTTTGTTCCGGCGCGAACATTTGAGGCTATGGCTTTCGGCTAAGTCCATGGCGGCGATAAAGCGGAACCATTCGGCTTTCTTATTGGCCATATGCACTTGCCAGGTGATGTCCGCCTCTTGCGCGGTCAGCTCGCGCACGACTTGGCCCGCTTGATTGTATCCATATATACGGAAATGCGCGGCTTGACGTTTCATGGCGCCGTGGGCATCGCGCATGGTTTTAGCGGCGGTGAAATCAGGTTCAATCACTTCAGGGCCGGTGTAAAACTCAGCGCTATTGCCGATGCGGGCGACGCCGATGGCGGGATGAATTTTCGCATGGTCAATTCGGGTGTCCTGAACGCTGTTGGCGTCCGTCGATTTGGCTAAAACATAGGCCCCTGCAGCGGCAGTGCTGGCTCCAAGAAAGCGGCGGCGGCTTAAGCGTGACATAGACAAGCGTCTCCCGTTTTTTGGCACATGGGGGTTATTTTGGACCCCAAATGCACGTAATTCCATATGGTTACAGGAGTGTTAAATTGCAAGTCACGTGCCTTTTGAGCAGGCTGAAACCTTTGCATCCGGCGGGCTTTGCTTTCCAAACCTGGGACGAGTCGATTAAGAAGGTCATTCGGAGGGATTATGAAATTACTTTTGATGACGCTCGTGTTGTGGATGCCGCTCGCGGGAGCCGATGGATTCGTTGGAATTGGAAGTTGCAAGGAGTCCGATGGAATTGAATTTTTCATTGAGCAGATTCCGGGTACCTCTCAAGGACAATTTAAAGGTGTGTTTCCCAGTCCCGATCCCAGTCGCCGCGGACAAGAGAAAACCGTGACCGAGGCGATGGACATTCGTGATGACGGCGCCGGCGGATTTGTCGCCTCGTTTCTCAGCGGCTCATTTTTCGCGATGGTGTTGCAACTACAGGAGATCAAATTACCAGCTGCAGGTGATTTCACTTTCACCAACCCTAACAACCGCACGTATTCTTGCCGCGCGTACTCTCGCGGGAGTTAATTATTCATCGCGCGTCCAGAACAAGCGAAGCCCAACTTCGTAATCTTGATAGCCAAACGGTGTATAGGTTAATTTGCTGACGGTGTCCTTATTGACCGCCGTCGGCTCGAGCAGTGCTTTCGGCACGCCGTTGGGGCAATCCGGTTGCTTGGTGTTGGGTTCTAACAGCCGGCCGAGTTGATCAGGGAAAACTCCACAGGCCTCATAATATTTTCCCAAGGCGTCACGCACTTTTTCGGCCTCTTTGCGGTCGACGAAATTAGAATTTTGCGCGAGAGCGGCGATGAGAAATAAAAAAGCGATTAAACCTTTGATCATTGGACCTCCATGGCGGGGAATTTAACGGCGATGAAGATAAAGGTCCAATTAAAGTAAAATCATACCTGTGAATTGCACTGTGTAAGCCTGCGAACGTTAATCTCTTCCCCAAGGCCGCTTATATCATAGTGAGTACGGTGAAGGTGATATCCGGTTTATCGGCGGCAACCGTTTTGAATTGATCTACTACTCGTACAACTCTTCGGGTCCCGCCGGGCGAACCTGTATGATTTTAATGCATGGAACTGCTGACGGAAAAATTGAGACCAATAATATCTCTGGATCACAAGACTGTTTTCTGGGAACGCTCACCCGTAGATCGGCCGCAATCATCCCTCAGGGTCCTGCAGCCGCTAGCGAAATTTCCCACGGTGAAGCCGCCCGCTAGGTAAATATTATTTATGTGTATCGCATTCTCACATGCGACGTCCCAGAAATGCCGCGTTAATTACTCGCGGATGCAGGTGCCTAGATCCCAGGTTTTTTTCATGACCATGTTTTCATAACACACGGCTTTGCCGTGGTTGCCGGCGTCGGTGTCGAACATCAGCACGTTTGCGTTGCCATTGCAGTTCACTTCCAGCTTGGGATAGCCGGGCACGTTGGACTCAAAGATGTTGCAGTCGTTTTCCAGATTCAAGAACTGAAAGCATACGGATTTGTCGCTCACAATTTCATCCAAAGGACCGGCCATGCACAGGCCGCCGCCCTCGGTGCACTCTTCGAAACTGGTGGAGAGTTGCATATGGGGCCAGGTTTCAACGTAAGCGAATTCGGTGCGGAGTGGGGTGACTTGGTTGGTGCATTTGAAAACTGCTGCGTAAGAAACATTTGCGGTAAAAAGAATTGCGAGAAGCAAAAGTGATTTCATAATTCCTCCGTGATTTTCTGACGCAGATCGCTTCCGAATCGGAAGCGGCTCGCGTTAATTATTTTTCCATGCTCTTCAAATGCGCGCGGCTTAATTCTGTGACGACTCTTCCACGCGGCGTTTTATGCAACAATCCCTCTTGCAATAAAAACGGCTCGTAAACTTCTTCGAGAGTGTCGACTTCCTCGCTCAGCGCCGCCGACAACGTGTCGATGCCGACCGGGCCACCCGCGAACTTGTCTATGATCAGCGATAAAATCCGGCGATCCATATGATCAAGACCCAGTTGATCCACTTCCAACTCGTTCAATGCGTATTCAGCCAGTTCGCCCGTCACGATTCCGTTGGTGCGAATATCGGCGTAGTCACGCACGCGCTTCAACAAACGATTCGCCACACGCGGCGTGCCGCGCGAGCGGCGGGCGATTTGGGTGGCGCCGTCGCCTTGCATTTTCACACCTAAAATTTCTGCCGAACGTCCGAGAATGGTAACTAAAGAATCGCGGTCATAAAAACTTAAGCGCTCAACAAATCCGAATCGGTCCCGGAACGGATCCTTCAATAAACCCGCGCGCGTGGTGGCGCCGACTAGTGTGAAGGGATTCAATTGAAAACGCATGGAACGCGCGCCGAGGCCTTCGCCGGTGACGATGTCGATGTAGTAATCTTCCATGGCACTGTAAAGGTACTCTTCGATGTCTCGGCTCAATCGATGAATCTCGTCGATAAAAAACACCGAGCCCGGTTTCAAAGAAGTCAAAATCGCGGCGAGATCGCCTTTGCGATGCAAGGCCGGACCGCTGGTGGATTTAAAATCAGCTTCCAATGTATTGGCCAAAATATGCGCCAAAGTGGTTTTGCCCAATCCTGGAGGGCCACACAGCAACGTGTGATCGAGCGGCTGGCCCCGCTTGCGCGCGGCTTCGGTAAATACTTTTAATTTCTGTTTTACTTTATCCTGGCCGGGAAAATCGGCGAACACTTTTGGACGCAGATTCACGTCGAGAGCGGTGTCTTCCACTTTCGGCTCGCCGCTGACCGCACGCTCGGTGCCGATAGCGCGGTCTAAATCTATTTCGCGTTCAATTTCCAAAATTCTTACCCCCGGAGATCCCCCCGAGGGGATCTCCCAATGTCAGGTGATCCCCCCGGGGGATCTCCCAATTTCAGGTCGTAAGACCCGATAAACCCTGGCGCAAACCCGCTTCAAAGCCGGTTTCCGCCGGCATTTGATCGACTACTTTTTCCACGTCGTTCAAACGGAATCCTAAATTGACCAATGCCGAAACGATTTGCGAGCGCGCGGTGAAGCGTTGTGAACCCGCGCCCTCCCCGCCCCGCACTAATTTGCCCTGCAACGTCAGCACAATCTGTTCGGCACTTTTTTTGCCGATCTTGGGCAGCTTCGACAGCGCCGGCGCGTTGGCGTCTTCAATCCACTGCACGATTTGCACAGCGGGCGCGCCCG
Source organism: Pseudobdellovibrionaceae bacterium (assembly GCA_031392725.1). Taxonomy (GTDB): domain Bacteria; phylum Bdellovibrionota; class Bdellovibrionia; order Bdellovibrionales; family UBA1609; genus JALHOQ01. The sequence continues at coordinate 1,728 of JANMVK010000165.1, read as the reverse complement.
ACAAAATATTCATCGCCGACTTCGGGCCGATGCCGTTCACTTTCAGCAATGACAAAAACAACGCGCGCTCAATTTCGGTGGAAAAGCCAAACAGCGTGAGCGCGTCCTCGCGCACATGCGTGTGAATCCAAACTTCAACAAACGATTTTCCTTCGAGGTCGGTCAGCGTAAAAGTGGAGCAATGGATCTCATAGCCCACGCCCTGAACCAGAAGCACCATGTGGTCGGCGAAATAGCGCAGCGGACGTCCCTGTAAATAACCGATCATAAACTTTTCTCCATCGCCTGCCGGATCAACTCTTGGTTTTCAGCTTCCCGTGCATGAGTCACGGCCAAGGCCAAGGCATCGCTCGCATCCAAGGCCACCGCGGTTTTTAGGCCGAGCAGATTGCCGATCACCAGCTGGACATGATCTTTCGACGCCGCCCCCGACCCTGTCACACATTTTTTTACAAAACGCGCGGCATATTCGTGCACCACAGCGCCGTTGCGGGCCGAAGCCAGCAGACACACGCCCCGCGCATGCCCCAGCTTAAACGCCGAATCGGCGTTTTTACCAAAAAATATCTTTTCCACGACAGTCATCGCGATCACATGTTTGCGGTAAACCAGCTCGAGTTGCTCGCTTAGCACTCTCAGCCGCTCCGACAATGACCAATTTTCTTGCAGTTGGATGACACCGTGATCGACATGACGGAGATCCCCGCCATTCACAGAAATCACGCCAAAACCAGTGCGGCGGCTGCCGGGATCAACTCCTAAAATCAAGTTGGACATCCACACAATTATGATGCGAAGATTTAGGCGATGCAAGAGAACAACATCCAGCCGGAACTGATCGAAAAATATCAGATTCTTCTGCAGAAGGACCCTAAGTCCCAAGTCTTTGCGCCGCTCACCGAGGCTTACCGGAAAATGGGACTGCTCGAAGAGGCCTTCCGTATCGCGGTCCGCGGTGTGCAGTTCAATCCCAACTTCAGCGGCGGACGCATAGCATTAGCCAAAGTGTTTTTGGATCGCGACAATCTGGCGGCGGCCGTTGATGAACTGGAAAAGGCCGTGGAACTTTCCTCGGACAATATTCTCGCGCATCAGATTCTGGCCGAATGCTACCTCAAATCCAAACGTCCGAAGGATGCATTGAAGAGTTTTAAAATGGTGCTGTATCTTGCGCCGACTAATGAAAAAGCTATGAAAGCCGTGCGCACCCTGGAATCCCTCACGGCGGATGAATACGACGATGACATCTTTGAAATGAAGCAGTTGGCGCAGGTCGACGCGCTCCAAACGGAACAAAATCAGCCTGTCGCCATTAAGCCCATGCAGCCGATCACCAGCTCGGGCGACCTCGAACGCACGCTGTCTTTGGTCGATGCCTTTATCGTACGCAATGATGTGGATAAGGCGATGGCCACTCTCAATCAGGCGGAAGTTTATTTCGGCGGGCACCCGGAGTTGGCGAAACGGATCAATTTGGTCAATCAGCGGTCCCAGGACACCGACACCAATCCCCCCGCCAAGAAGGAGAATCCTCCCAACCGCAATGTGGAGGCTTTAGACCGTAAAATCCGCGTTCTGAGGGAGCTTCTGACTTACATTCAAGAAAGATCCCAGTTTACATAATCCCTTAATTCCATTATTCAGTTCAGACACATTCTCGAGGTTACTATGTATGATTTAAGCGATTTCAAAAAAGGCTTGAAGGTTCTAATTGATGCCGAGCCTTAT
>JANMVK010000129.1:0-1148 GCA_031392725.1 Pseudobdellovibrionaceae bacterium | reverse complement strand
CGCTTCCGAATCGGAAGCGAGTTGCGTCAAGAATGATTTACCAGCGGGATGTTGAACTTGTGCTTTTCTGACCGCCGCCGCTACTGCCGCCACCAGTACCACCACTGGAGCGCTGACCCTGACCGCCACTGCCGCCGCCGTTCGAACGTTGACCATGACCACCGCGGCTCGGACCGCCGCCGAATTTCTTGCCGCCGCTGCCGCCGCCGTTGCGGCCCCAGCGTTTTTGTTGTGGACGTGGATCGCCGGTTCCGCCGCCACCTGAGCGCGGTTGATTATTGTTCGTGGAGCGTTGAGAACCGTCAAATGTACGTTGCGGGCGATCGCGCTTTTCCTGCGCGCGCTGATGGCGAACCTGTGCGGCCGCTTTATCATCGTAACCACCGGCCATGGACGGCGCCGCTTGTTGGCTGCCCACACCTTTGGTGTTGATGCGTGAAATCTGCTGCCACATCTGACGGTCTTCGGGAACTAACAACGCGAGCGATTTGCCTTCATTGCCATTGCGGGCCGTGCGGCCGATGCGATGGATGTAATCTTCCGGCACCTGCGGCAGATCGTAATTGATCACGTGAGCGATATTGGCGATGTCGAGTCCGCGGGACGCGATATCTGTCGCCACCAAAATGCGAAAGTGACCGGCGCGAAATCCCTCAATGGCCATCTTGCGCTGACCTTGTGTGCGGTTGCCGTGGATGCGCGCACATTTATGGCCATAGCTTTCCAGAAACTTGCCGAGACGGTCGGTGCGGTGCTTAGTGCGGGTGAAAATCAAAACCGAACCTTTGCGCACATTCAATTCGTCGAGCAGCACATCGTTTTTTTGCTTTTGCGTGGTTTCGATCACAGCCTGTTCGATTTTCTCAATGGGCTTGCTCGACTCCCCGATGGAAATCTTCGCGGGATCGCGCAAATAATCATTGGCCAGCGCTTTGATGTCATTGGGATAGGTGGCCGAGAACATCATGGTCTGGCGGTTGCGCGGCAGTCCTTTTAAAATCACTCGGATCTGCGGCATAAAACCCATGTCCATCATGCGGTCGGCTTCATCCAAAACTAAAATCGAAGACTTCGCCAGCATCTTGGGAAACGAACGCAAATGATCGACCAAGAGGCCGGGCGTGCAAATTAAAATGCGCGGATTATCA
>JANMVK010000118.1:0-3313 GCA_031392725.1 Pseudobdellovibrionaceae bacterium | reverse complement strand
GAGGGGCTGGTTCAAAAATGCCTTGCGGAACGTTTCGCGGGACATGGTGCCGTTGATAAATTCAATAAAGGCACTATCCCACTGCAGAAATTGGCCGGTGGTGGTGGCGACAATCAATCCGTCATCCGCCGTGAGTTCGGTCCAACCGGCCTGATTCAGGGCTTCATTGATGGCAAGAATGGAAAATGAAAGAGCCCGGTTGGCCACCGTTTCGGGCGGCAGGCGCTCCAGCCAAGAATCCTGAACACGGCCCAATCCCTGTTTGATATTGGAGGTGGTTTTTTCGGTGGCCTCCCACATCGCATCCATTCCCACGCCGGCGCAGGACACGGCGCCGATGCCAGTAATGCAAACTCCTGATGGAATGGCTTCGAACATTTCAACCTTTATGCGTTTTGATTTTGCGCAGTGCCCGTCGTCGGGCCCTGCCGTGACTGTACAAGATCAGTGATGGTACCAATGGTGCGGAAATATTTTTTTCCCATTTCGGCGTCGTCGACTTTCACACCGAATTTGTGCTCGATGGCGACAATCACTTCTAAAATGTCGACGGAATCCAGTTCCAATCCGCCTTCGCGCAAGGACGTTTCCGGCGAAAAACGCGACTCTTCGAGGTGATGAAGATTGACGGAATTGCGAATCACTTGAACGACATCATTTAAAGTTGGGCTGGTTGACATAGGAGCGTTAATCTAGTCAGATTGCGCCCACCGTGCAACCCCGGAGTGCTGGTATGAAACTCATTATTTGGCTGATCGTGTCAATCAATGCCGGAGCGGCTCCTGTGTCCGTGGAAGACCTTCGAACTGCCCTCAAAAAGTATCAGGGCATGAGTTCTCTGGATGTGGATTTCAAGCAGACTAAAACCCTGAAAGATATGGATTTTAAAGTGGAGTCCGAGGGCCACATGTCGATTGAGATGCCGGACGTGGTGCGCTGGCAAATGACTAAGCCTTCATCCATGAAAGTGGAACTCAACCGAGAGCACATCACAATTGAAAGTGACACCGGTAAAAATCAGATCGACTCCACCGCGATCCCCCCGGCCCAGCGGCAGGAATTTCTCAACATGTTCAGCTGGCTTAAGCTCGACGCCGATGTCATTGCCAAAAACTACACTGTCACCCGTCTGGGCCCCAACCAATACAATTTTGCCGCCAACGATGGAGCGTCCTTGTTTAAAAGTCTGGAGATGACGTTGGATAAGGACGGTCATGTGAAAGACATGCGATTTAGAGAAAAATCCGATGATGAAATGTTTCTGCGTTTTAGCAAACCCAAAGTGAAATACTTAACTCGATCAAAATGAAACGACTATGCGCCGCTTTAATTTTTGTTTCCCTCAGCGCCGCGGCTGAAGACAGCAAGTGGCTGGATCAGTCTTACGAAGTGTTTTTAAGCGCAAAATTAAAAAAGGCCGCCACCAGCTACCGTGATTTTCCTTTGTTCTGGTGGAATTTTATAATCATAGAACCCAGCGCCTCACCCGAAGCGGGTATACAGTTCGGTGAGCGCTTGTGCGAACATCTTGGCGGTGGCACGGCTAAAGGCATTGCTAAATTGCCGTGCCGGTTTAACCCGACCAATCTTAAGCCTCTCGCCGAGGCGTGGATTGCGGATACTCCTTTGCGGCGGGATATTCCCTCTGAAGCTGAATTCATTAAGCAGTATCAGGCCACGTTGGCCAAGGCTTCACTGCCGCTGCCGCGTATGATTTTGGATTGGTTGCGGATGGATCCTCTCGATGAGCTGGGAGATCTCAAGCAGCGGATTGAGAACAAAGCCGCGGGTCCGTTTAAGCGTCAGGGTGGGTTTATGTTTGAACCCGACTCGGGGCGCTTGCTGATGCCCCTGCAATTTGACTTTCCGCCCACGCAAAGCGCGGGCACCCGCGAAATCGTCACCGCCGTTCAAGACTTTTGCGCCAAGGACAAAGCCTGCCCCGGTGTGAAGCTGTTCGGCGCCCACTCAGGCACCATGGAAAATGAATTTCAAATCCGCGACGATGTGAATATTGTGTCTGTGGTCGGCACGCTGTCCATGGCCGCCCTGATCTTTTTTATCGTGTGGTCGCGCCGCTATCGTTTACTCCTGTTATTTCCGTTGATGGGAATGGCGTTGGTGGTGGCCGCCGCCGTTACGATCGCGGTGTTTGGAAAAATCCACGCCATCAGTTTGTCCTTCGGCCCCGGTTTAATCGGGCTCGCCATGGATTACGGCATTCACGCCGCATTTCTGAATCCGCGCTCCAAGCCCATGTGGCACTCCAATTTTATGGCGCTGCTCACTTCTTTGGTGATCATGGTTCTGCTCGGGTTCAGTTCCATTCCATTGCTGCGCCAGATGATGTTCTTCTCCGTGGTGGGCCTCACTCTGAGTTATTATATATTTAAGTTTTTTCTCACGCGCTGGCCCGCGATGTTTGAGGTCACGCCGTTTTCCCTGAAGCCAAAGGCGTGGCTGCCGTTGGAAGTCTTGTCTTTGATCTTGCTTTTGAGCGTGGCGTTTATTTTCACTCAGCCCCTGCGCTTGGATCTTCAGTATCTGAATTTTGAATCGCCCAAGACGGAACAATTGCGCCGCTGGTTTTTTGAAAAATCCAAAGAGGGCTCGCCTTATACTCTAAAAGAAGAACCCGGCATTATGGCCTGGGCCGCTGGCCAAGGAATCCGCTATGAGGGCCCGGCCACGTTGTTGCCGGATATTGTCGAGCAGCAGCAACACTTAGCCACTTGGCAAAAGTTCTGCTTTCAAGATCCTTGGCCCAAAGAGCCCAACGCGGGAAAATTCTTTGCCCCCTTCCGCCAAGCCGTATGCGGGAATCGCCAGGTTAGGCCGTTGAATAATAAACCGCCGGCCTATTTAGCCGATTACACCGACGGCACCAACTGGGCTGCGGTTTTGTTTCCGGCTAGTGATGCCCAAGTGGCGAAGATTCATGAGCGATATCCGCAAGCCACTTCTCCCCGCGAACTGATTGGGGGATTTCCAAAAACCTTCGCGGGTGAGTTGTCGTGGATGCTGCCCATCTCGCTGATCGGCGCATTTTTATTTTTGCTGTTTTACTATCGCCATTTTGGCTTGGCGCTGCTCGCCTGCGTGCCGTTCGCCACCGGAGTCGGCGGATTCGCGCTGATGACGTTCCCGTTAAATCTACCGGTGACTTTTATTTCGCTGATGGGATTGCTGATGGTGTTCGGTTTTAGTCTCGACTACGGAATTTTCGCCGTTGATTATATGAGGAATCCCCACCAAGAGCGGCATGGCGTGTGGAGCGCGCTCACCATTTGCGCGGTCACCACCGTGGCCGGCT
>JANMVK010000069.1:0-2431 GCA_031392725.1 Pseudobdellovibrionaceae bacterium | reverse complement strand
CAAGGCGCTTAAGTTTAAGGAGTTTCACCAATTCGACGCGGTCAATGAGGCCACGCGGAGTTTAACTCCGGTGTACACCCGCTCTTACCAAATGGCGGCCAAGATGACCTTCGATCAGAAGCGGCCGATTTTTAAATTGCGCGGAATGAACCGTAAGGATTTTTTCGATTATCTCGATCAGAGCGAGCCCAAGGAGCGGATGTATTATTGGGTAGCGGAGAAAGGCGATAAGCTACCGCTGGCTTATAAATCCGCCGGACATCAAGAGGCGGAGGTCACGCCGGTCGATGATCTGTACGAAGTCCGCCGGGTGGTGGTGCCGTGAGGAAATTAGTGGCGCTCACCTGCCTGACGTTTTTGTATCTGGTCTACGGCGTTTATCTCGCGCAGTACGATGTTAAGATTTTCCCCGAGGATCTGGTGCCCGATTCACCGCGGGGATTTTTTGACTACAAAGGCGTGACCAATGTGCACACGCAAATGAGCTCCGGCAGCGGCGACTTCACTACTGTCATCAATGCCGCGCAAAATTCTTCACTGGATTTTCTCTCGCTCACCGATCTCAATGTGTACGACAAACCCAGTGCCCTCGGGGGCTATCACGGCCACTTGTTGGTGATGATGGACGGCGAGTACAGCTATTTAAACGCGCGCTTGCTCAATATCGGCGCCACTACCTCACGCCATTTGCAAGGCGTGGGACGTTCGCAAGTTCTGTTCGCCGATTTATTATCGCAAAAAGAAAAAGAGCCCGATGTGGGCCTGCTGGTGCTCGCGCATCCCACCAAGCCGCGCTACCGCTGGACCGGGGAATATCCGGTGGGTCTCGACGGCATCGAAGTGATCAATCTAAAAAATGTATGGCAGGAGGCGTGGGCCGAAAGAAAGATTTCATTTTTTATGAGCATGCTGATTCTGCCCTTCAATGAAAAGCTCGCGCTGCTGCGCTTGTTCAAGGCGCCGGATGAGGAGATCCGCCTTTGGGACACACTGTCCGCGCAGCGCCGGATCGTGGGCATGGCGGGAGCGGATGCCGAAGCCAAATTTATTTGGGGTGGATTTTTTCGCTATCCCACTTATGAAACATTATTTTCCGTGGTGCGGAATCATTTGCTGTTGCGCTCGGAATTGACCGGCAATGCCGTCAGCGATGTAGAAAAGCTCGCGCAGGCGCTGCGCCAAGGCCAGCTGTATATGAGCCTAGATATTTTGGGCAACCCCAAGGGATTTAACGCCATCATAAAATCCGCTACCGGCACGGTCTTCCCCATGGGCTCCAAGATTAAATTTGATAAAGGTATGTCGCTGGAAATCACCTTGCCGCAAAAACCGAAAGTTCCGTTCGACACGGTTATTTACAAAGATGGCGAGCGCATGATGACGTCCAACTCGCAAACCACGCAATTTTTTATTAATGGTCCCGGAGTCTACCGCGTGATGGTGCGGGTGATTCCCACCTTGCCGTTGCCCGATGGCAAAAAATGGATTCCGTGGATTTACACCAATCCATTTTACGTCGACGACTCTTCGTCCAAACTCTCCGGAATGCGGACCACCAAGCCGTCTAAGGGCGGCAGCTGACACGCCAGCCGTTCGTGGTCTTCAAAATTTCTCATATCGGCGATGTCCTGCTCCAGCTCATTGCGGGAGGGAAGCGGATGGTCCGAGTGTTCTATATATATACGGCATGTCGTACAGCTTCCCATGCCCCCGCAGGAGTGGCCGATGTCGATGTCATGACTGAGAGCGACTTCGAGAACGCTCTCCTCACCATCGATTTTACAGCGCATTTCGCTCGGTTGAAAAAGTATACCTTTGGGCTTCATAACTTGCGGGCAGAATAAAGGGATGCTTATATTGTTGTCATGCGCTTTATAGCATTTGACCTGGAGACCACGGGTATCATGCCTGGGGTTGACCGTATTGTGGAAGTTGGGGCGGTTCGCTTTATTAATGGCGAAGTCGACGCGGTATTTTCAACATTGGTGGATCCCTTGATCTCCATCCCGGCCGGCGCCTCGGCCGTGAACGGAATCACCGATGATATGGTGGTGGGAAAGCCCAAGATTGAAGAGTGCTTGGTGGGTTTTACGGATTTTTGCGCCGATGACATCTTGATCGCCCACAACGCCGCCTTTGATATGGGATTTTTGCTTTCCGACTATAAGAAATTTGAAATGCGCACGCCGCGCGGTTTGATTTTGGATTCTTATCCGATGTCGAAAAAAATGTTTCCGGGACTTGCGAATTATAAGCTCGGAACTTTAGTGCAGCATCTGCAGATCGACGCCGCTGGTTTTCACCGGGCCGAGGCCGATGCCACTTATTGCGCTAAAATATTATTGAAGATCATTGAGCGTGTGACCGGCTCGCACCTGAACTGGCCACCGGTTCCGAATTTGATCGCGTTAACGGGCAAAGCGGAAATTCG
>JANMVK010000845.1:0-3788 GCA_031392725.1 Pseudobdellovibrionaceae bacterium | reverse complement strand
GCCTACACCCCAGGATATGAAGAGCGGCTCGCCCAATTTTTACGCGGCCAAATCAGTCAGGGTAAAAGCGTGGTTTATCACCGGATTTATCCACAGATGGAACGGGAGCTGATTGGTTTTGAAAAACACGATTACGAGATTCTCACCGAAGTGGCCGCGACCGGGCACTTCACCGGATTGCCGGCCAACGCCATGAGCGCCGTCATCAGTTTTGCCGACCGGTACGCGAGTGGAGAAATCAAAACCGGGCGGTGGAAATATCATCAGGAATCGCTCCTTGGCCCACTCTGCCGGTATTTGGCGCGGAATAAAGTGGAGCACGCTATTTTCAAGACCACAGTCTATTGCCAGTACTACAGGTTGCGCGATTGGCCGCCGGCTGATCCCGCGGTGGCGGCATCAATGGCCATGGAGCTATGGCAAGCCGCTGAGTATTTTCCGGCGGATGAAAAGGCCACCATTGAGAAATTGGTTAAGAGTTATTTGCCGAACTAAAGCTGGCTCAAAAAAGCTTTGGTCTGAAACCAATAAAGTTCATGACTACTTAAATCGTTATGCCCCCCGCCGGGAACTGTAACAAAACTTTTGGCGCTTACGCCCAACGCCTTCCCCTGTTCGTAGGGTATGATCTCATCCCGGTCGCCATGAACGATATAAATAGGGCCGCGCACGGATTTTATCCATTCTTCATTGGGGAAATTATATTTCAGCAAAAACAGCGGGGCCCATGGAAAAATAACCTTGGCCAATTTTTTCAGGCTTAGGTACGGGCTCTCCAAAATCACTCCAGCGACTGGATTGTCCACCGCCAATTTCAAAGCCAGCCCTGAGCCGATCGAGCGGCCATATGGTACGATTTTAGCGCCGGGAAATTCGGCCGCGGCGGCGGAATAAAACGCGGCGGCAATTTGGTGCAACTGCTTCTCAGAGCTGATGGATCCGTCACTTTTTCCGTAACCGGGATAATCGAGAATCCACACTTGCCAGTTGGTCTGAGCGACAATTTCCCTGGCGGCATGCCCCCAGCTCTCCAGGCTTCCCGCGTTTCCATGAAAATAAAGAATTAGGCCTTTTGGATTGTCGGCTTTGAACAAAAGCGAATTCACATTGTTGTGGCCGACCTTGACCGTTCGCTCTTCAAACGGCGAGTTAAATTGAAATTTAAAATCCGGCGCCAGTGTCTGCGGATAAAAAATAAATTTTTCTTGAAAAAAGCCCAACATGATCAACGCTCCGGCGCAGGTGGCCACCGCGATTGTTACTACCGAAATCAAAATCCGCTTCATCGACCGAGGATATACTAGTTCCTTTTGCGGGTCCAGATGGGGGGTCTAGTGCGGGTTAATGCGCCGCCGGTAGACGGGAAGGCCAATAAACGCGGTTATAAATTGGTCTCTGGCCATCAGGGTAAAAAGAAGATATTTAAAGTTACTGATGGTTAAAGTTTATAGCGACCCGAACTTATTCTGGAAGGAAACTTCCCCTCAGCTGTTAAAAGACGAGGCCAAACACAGTTTGTGTTTGGGCCTGGCGTTTCTGTTTCAAAAACAGCCTGAAGACTGCGTTTATCAAAGCGCGCTGTTTGAAGGCGATCAATTGCTTGGCGCCATTGTGGTTAGCCGCTTTAAGACCAACACCAATTTTCTCCCCACCCAGATCGCCACTCCGGCCGCGGCTCAGGCGCTATTTGAAGAATTTATGAAAGCCGATATTTACGCCACCGGCATCGTCGGTGACCTGCAGACGGCGATGGAATATAAAAAATTATTTATCGCCGATGGCCGTAAAATTAAAGTGAATATGACTCAAGGGATTTACCGCTGCCGCAAAGTGAAGCTCCCGAGGACCGCCAACTATTTGCATTTCCGCCAAGCCGAGCTCAGCGATGTCCCCGCTATTGGCCCTTGGGTGGAGCAATTTCACAAAGAGGCCGTACCCCATGACCCTCCCGTCAACGGCGCTCAACATGCCGAATCCAAGATTAAGGGAGAATGTTTTTACGTGCTCGAGAAAGATGGCACGCTGTTGTCCATGGCGGGTTTAAGCCGGGATATCGGCACCTCATGTTCAGTGAATTTTGTCTATACGCCTAAGGACCTGCGTAAAAACGGATATGCCAGCGTGGTCACGGCCCGGCTCACCCAGCATTTATTAGATCGTGGGCGCACCGAAACCAACTTATATGCCGATGCCACCAACCCCACCTCCAATAAGATTTACCAGGATATAGGCTATGAGTTTGTTTGCGATTCCATCCATTATGGAATTGAGGGGTAGTCTTGACGCCCCCACACTTGGTCAGGCAAAGTAGGCCCCTATGAGCAAAACCGTGGAAGTTAAAGTAAAGCTCCGTTACGCCGCTCCGGCTGAGAAAGTGTTCGACGCTTTTCTCGATCCTAAAAAAGCCGGCAAGTTTATGTTCGCCACCGTCACCGGCAAAATGGTCAAAGTTGAAATTGACCCCAAAGTGGGGGGCAAATTTCTTTTCCTCGACCGCCGTCCTGAAGGCGATGCGGAGCATTTTGGCACCTACACCGAAGTGGAACGCCCAAAACGCATAGCGTTTGAATTTGCCGTCGACCGCCGCGCGACCCAGGGCGATCCGGTCTCTATCGATATAAAAAATCTGGAGCGCGGCTGTGAAGTGACTCTGATTCACCACATGAGTGCCGATTTCGCTGACTACAAAGAAAAAGTTGAATTGGGCTGGGCGGGAATTCTCGACGGCCTCGCCGACACTTTGTAAGCCTCGGCACGACAAATGCATTTGAGGATGTCGGTCCCGGTTGGGATCAAAGAGACACCAGATTTAATCTGTGTGGGGGGAGAAATTCTATGAAACAAGTTTTAATTGCTGCCTGTATGATCATGTTGCAGGTCGAATCGGTTAATGCCGCCTCAATCGTCGATGTGACTTTTGGCGGAACGGGATGTCCGGCGGATGGCGCTGGAATTTCGGCACGACTGAATCCAAAGACCGGCCGTCTGGTGATTTACACTCCGGATATGAAGGCCGATATGGACTCCGCACGTCTCGTGCGCAAAGCCTGCGATATCGCGGTGCCGGTGGATGTGGAACCCAATGAACGCCTGGTGATTGGCAAAACTTCGGTGTTTGGTAAAGAGCAATTGGCGTTGGACCATAAACTCACCACTTCGGCTGAAGCTTTTGTGGCCGGAACAGTTGGTCCCAAAGCGCAAGTGGCCATCGACGGTTCGGCGGACAAAGACCTTCGCGACTTTTACGCCCGCACCAATGACACCTTGGCCACTCCTTGTGGACAGGATGTAATTTTGCGTGCCCGCAACACTCTGCTGGCGATTAAACCTAGAATTTCAGCCGCCGGCGAGAGCCACGCCTTAGTCAAGGGCTTGGCATTTGACATCCATGTGGAACAGTGTGAATCGAACTGAGTGAGTGTTTCGTTCTACCAATATTCCTATGAAGAGCTGGAGGGCTTGTGCGATGGCGCGAGCCTTTTGTTCAATTGGCACTACAAAAAGAATCAGCGCGCGGCCTGCGCCCACCACAATCTTTCTAAAAAAACCAAATCGTTTTTAAACGAGTGCGTGAATTTTACTTTGCCGGAAATTTCAACGGTTCAGCAGTCGCCGGATAAGACCGTAAAATTTCTGATGCAGTTGTCTGATGGTCTTAAGGTCGAAACTGTTTTGATTCCGTTTCAGGAAAAATACACCATTTGCCTCTCGTCTCAAGTCGGCTGCGCCATGAATTGCACGTTCTGTTATACGGGGACTCAGGGCTTCACCCGGCATTTGGCTACCGA
>JANMVK010000736.1:0-1517 GCA_031392725.1 Pseudobdellovibrionaceae bacterium | reverse complement strand
CTCACTGATCAGCGCGCTCAATTGCACGCGTTCAATATTTTCCTCAGGAGTCAGATTCGCCCCATCGCCGATGGTCTTGAGATGTTGATAGGCATCGATATAGTTGCGTTCCTGTGACAACACCGAGGCCAGGCGCAAATTCAGCGAGGACACGGAAGGCAGGTGCTCCTGCACTTTCTTTTCTCTTTCCGCAGGGGTGCCGGTGATAGCGATGCGCTCGGCCAGTGCCGCGCGGTAAATTTTTTCGGCTTCATCATAAGCGCCGGCATTCTCATAGGCGCCGCCCACGAGATAAGGCACATCGATGCGTCCGGTGTTTTTCAGCCACGTGTCTGAATACTTCGAGTAAAACGCCAGCGCCTTCATAAAAGCGCCCTTTTCCACATCGGTCTTCAGTTGATTGGAGATGTTGCGCAAAATGCGCTGCTTAAACGTGCCCAAGTTGGTCGAACTGGGATTCTTCTGATAGTGCAAGATCAAGCTGTTCAGCGCGTGATCGAACTCGCCCCGGTTGGAAAGTCCTTCCGACGCCATCAGGGTGGTGAATTCCTCCATGCCCGGAAGATCGACCTTTTTAGCGGCGTCATCAATTTCAGCGAGAGCCTTCTTCAGCTCTTTGTCTTTCATAGTGCGCATTTGCTGGCTCAACATGCGGATGCGCGCGACCTTGGCGCCGGGATGCTCGGGAAAACGGAAATAGCTCTCGAGAAAGGCGCCCATCACCCGGCGCGGATCCGCGCCCAAGATTCCCAGCAATTCGCCGATGCGGGTGAGCGCATAACCGCCGTGTTCGTTGGTTGGGAACAAATTGACGAACTGAACATAATTGCCCAGCGACTTCTTAAAGTCCTTCTGCCAAAAACGCGACTCCGCCATATTGAAATTGGCGTTGGGATAAACTTTTTCCTGTGCCGGCAATTCCTTGATGGCGGCCTCGTAACTTTGGATCGCCTGAGTATAATCGCCCTTGGCGAATTGCACATCACCCAACCGGAAGCGCGCCTCTTCGGCATGCACACTGCGCGAAAAGTCTTTAATAATGGTCTGCAGCTGTTCGGTGGCCTCATCATATTTGCGTAAGATCACATAGGCTTCGCTCAAAGCCTTACGCACGTGAGGAATTTCCGGAGACTTGGGATAGTCCTTAATAAAACCCTGGAAGGTCTGCAGCGTCGCCAGCGCTTCGCCACGTTCCATTTGGGCAAAACCCAAAATTAAATAATTGTATTCGCGCAGGGGGCTGGCCGGATATTTTTGCACCAGCTCGCCGTACAATGCCCGGGCTTTGTCAAAATCCTGCGGCTTACCTTCTTTGCGCCAGCGTTCAAGATAAACATGCGCCGTAAGGTTTTTTAAAATTTCCAAATATTCGCTCTCGGGATATTTCTCATTGAAGTAGTCGAAAGTTTTCAGGTACACGCCCTGGCGGTTGCGCTGAAATAACGTCATCAGCAAGCGTGCTTCTTTATTCTCGGCGCTGTCTTTGGAATTAATAATATATTCCGGCTGCTGTTCGA
>JANMVK010000695.1:0-1964 GCA_031392725.1 Pseudobdellovibrionaceae bacterium | reverse complement strand
CGGCCATTGCTTTGGCCACGCAGCACGCGGACAAGAACATGGACACCGCACGCCATCCCGCCACTTTGTCGAAAAAGGAAATGGTGCTGGGCGGAGTTTATTCTCCGCTGAAGCACACTGAAAAAATTCACGGACCTTTAGAGTCTAAAATTGAACTGATCGGCGCCATTCCGGAAAACGCCGGTGATGTGTTTGTGTTGAAAGGCCAGGTTTTCTCCTCAAGGGATTTACGCGATGTGGAGTTTAAGTGGTCCATTCCCGCCGGGCTGGAAGTGGTGAACGGAACCACGGCCGGATACATTTCAATTTTGAATGCGGATCAACCGGCTGACGTGCAGATCACGCTGCGCACGCTGGCCGCGCAGAATTATCAAGTGCATTTGATCACGGCCGCGGCCCAAAACGGCATGCGCTTCGCTGAATCCGCGCAGTTCAATACGCTTTTGCAGCCAATGCTGAATGCGAGCAAAGAGGCTTTGTTAAAATCCACTGAAAAAGCCGCTTCTGAAGACGCTAAACGGCTTAAAATATATCACTGAACTGAAAGGACTGAACCCACAAGGTTCGACCGGCGGTGGAAAGTTGCCGGCCCCTGCGTCCGCATTCCGAACGCGTCTTAAAAACAAATAACATTTATAAATGTTGATTGAAATTTTACCTCTTGATAAAAATCTCCACGAGAGGCCGAATGACTAATCAACAGCTGCATCAAAAATTACGAGATCTAATTCAAGGCGAACGCGCAATTACCAATGATATTTTAAAACTCATAAATATTGGATTTCAACGGCGAGCGTATTTGGAACTTGGCTACTCATCCATGTTTGACTGGCTTGTAAAAGGATTTGGCTATTCTGCGAGCGCTGCCTACCGGCGCATTAGCGCGGCTAAACTGATGCATTGTGTGCCGCACCTGGAGCACAAGCTGGCCTCGGGTGAAGTTAGCCTGAGCAATGTGAGCAAAGCCCAATCCGTTATTAGAGCGCAAGAAAAAGTGACGGGTCGAAAAGTGGCGATTAAAGACAAGGAACGGGCGATCGCGCAAATTTCTCAACAGCCGGCTCATGTGGCCGAACAAGTCTTGTTCTCCCTATTCCCGGAATCGGCGGAGGTTGTGAATCAGGACCGCAAAGTTGTAATAAATGAAAATGTGGTCCGCCATCATGTCAACTTGAGCGTCCACACTTCGCGTGATCTAGCTAAAGCCAAGGAAGTTCTGTCTCATAAATTTCCCGAGGCCAAAGATTCCGACATACTTTCGTATGCGCTTAAGTTTTTGCTCGATCGGGTAGATCCTTTGCGCAAAGCTCAAAAATTAAAGCATCAAAAGTTGGGTGCCCACTCCCAGTCCATAACGCGAGACGGCTCCGCAGCGGTGCCGGTTTGCGGCAAATCTTCCCGCGCCGCGATCCGCGGAACTGTGATTCAAGATTCCAATGCAAGTTGTACCTTTAAAAATCCGCAGACCGGGGAAGTTTGTGGCAGCCGCTATCAAGTGCAGATTGACCATATCATTCCCAAATCGTTGGGAGGCACCGATGAGCCGGACAATCTCAGGGCTCTTTGCCGCAATCACAATCTGCATGCGGCTGAAAAATTATTGGGTAAAAAATTAATGGAAAAATATCGGCGGCGGGATGAATGAGTTGAAGAGCGAGCTGGCCGCTATTTTATTTGCCTGAGTTCGACAAATTGGCGCGAATTAATCGACTTGATTGAGAGTCCGCAATTTAGATAGTCACCGCCACTAATCTCGCTGAACTGTTGGGTCTATTGGACCGGCCATTGCTGATCTGGCCGTCGAGCAGACCTGCCGCCGAGTTCTGATCCGCTATTGTTGAACCGGCGTGACCGTGATGCTTTCGTTTTGCAATTCATTGCGCAAAATTCCCTGAATCGCGTCGAGTGTGCCCGCCATGGAGCTCGGACAGCCGCCACAGGCACCCTGATATAGGATCTTCAAT
>JANMVK010000660.1:0-1958 GCA_031392725.1 Pseudobdellovibrionaceae bacterium | reverse complement strand
TCTGCCGATTGCAACGTTGTCATCGCCATCATTGTTTAACAGTGTGTTCACACCGATCGCAATGTTGTAACTGCCGGTGACTGTATTGTTCATTGAATTGTTACCAATGGCGGTGTTGTCGACTCCTGTCGTCAGGTCCATCATGGCGTCTATTCCAACGGCGGTGTTGTTAACTCCGGTATTCACCAAGCCCGCGTTGCTTCCGAGGAACAACACTCCGGCAGCGCCGGTGGTTTTGCCATCGGTGAGAGCATCGATACTGCCCGCGCCTTGACCGGTGACCATGCTGTACCAATTTTTATTTTCGTAAACTTCAAATTTATTGCTGCTGGTGTTGTAGCGGATCATGCCGTTCAGCCCGGTGAGCGGCCGGCGCGCGGTAGTGTCGCGCGGGACAATTAACGAGCTAAAGCTTACGCCCGTGCCATTGACGTCTAGAATAGCTCCCGCGGCCGGTGATGACGTTCCTATGCCGACCGTGCCGCCTGGGGCAATTTTAAATCGAGTCGCGCCGTTGAGATCTATTCTTATTCCATTGTTGGCATAGCCACCAAATTCAGTGGTCAAAAATCCTGCCTGGTTGGTATCAGTTGGACCAATTGACCAGGTATTTATTGCGCCCCGAGCAATCTCGACATCGGCGCCTGCCTGTCCAATCAAAGCCATAGTGCTAGTTCTTAGATAATATCCGGAATCAAGGTTGATATCACCAGCGCCTATTGAGAGTTTGCTGCCCGGGATTGAAGTTCCAATACCGACGTTGCCGTCTGCAGCCACACGCATGCGCTCGACACCGGCAGAATTAAACGCAATGGTGCCCGTGCCCACCGCGGACATGCCGGTATTGGTTTGGCCGATGAAGGAATATCCGGGTGCGGTACCCGTGCCAAGGGTGGCTAATATTTGTGTCGTCGCAATGTGGTTGCCAAGATTGTCGCCGGCGTTGTTAACCATATTGACCCAATTGCTCGCTTCATAAACTTCAAACTTCGAGAGATTGGTGTTGTAGCGGATCATGCCGTTCACGCCAGTGGTGGGCCGGCGGACGGTGAGATCGCGCGGAACAACCAAACTGGAGAAGTTTACACCGGTGCCGTTGATATCCAAGCGGGCGCCCGTGACAGGCGCGGCGGTTCCGATTCCGACTCCGGTGATTGACACCACGTTGCCAGTGCCGTTGATATTGGGAGCAAAGATAATATTGCCGATACCCATGTAATTGCTGGTGGTGGCGGTGGGAACCTCCACTTGATATCCGATAACAAGGTTGCGGTCACCCGTGGTCAAATTGTCGGCGGCCCGGTAGCCCATGATAATATTGTTGTCCGCGGTTGAAGTTACGGCTCCGGCTTCGGATCCGATAAAGACGTTATTATTTTTAGCGAAGTCCGCGGATCCCGCACCTGCGTTCGAACCGACTGCCACATTGTAGGATCCATCTAAATTGTTGGCCAGAGCCCAACTTCCTATCACGGAGTTATAACTGCCATTGCCGGTCCGGTAGCCAGAGGCAAATCCAACGAAAGCATTGTCGCCACCATTCGAGCCTCCCTCCATCGATCCGTTGCCGACGGCCACGTTACAGCAGGCCACGGAATTTTTTAAGGCATCAGCGCCAATCCCGATGTTGGAAAAACTGGTGACCATATTCATAAGGGCGTTCCGGCCAATGGCTATGTTGTCATCGCCGGTGGTCACAAGCTGCAAGGTGTTGACTCCGATACCGATGTTGCTGATACCACCCGCTGCGGATGCCGCTCCGGAGTTGGCGCCTAAGAAAATGACGTCCGTACCAGGCGTTGTCTTACCATCCGAAAGGCCGTCGATACTGGTCGCACCGGCGCCACCGCTGCTGACCATGTTGGCCCAATTGTTATTTTCATAAACTTCAAACTTAGAAAGATTGGTATTGTAACGGATCATGCCGTTCACGCCGGTCGTGGGGCGGCGTGCGGTAA
>JANMVK010000820.1:0-1388 GCA_031392725.1 Pseudobdellovibrionaceae bacterium | reverse complement strand
ATCGGGTCTCCCGTGGAGATTCCGCCGCGAAGCCCGCCGTAATCTTGACGTGAATTATGAAATTCATGACCGGAAGATTTTGCAGCCTCAAAGCCTTGACCAATTTCAACTCCTGTGGTCGCGCCGACACTCATATAGGCCGCGGACAGTTCGGATTTTAGTTTTCCGAACACCGGCTGACCCAGTCCGCGCGGCAATCCCGCCAGCCGCATGAAAGCCACGCCACCAAAGCTTTCCCCGGTTTCTTTGGCGCGGGTCAAAAGCATTTCCATCTGTTCATTTTTTTCAAGATTCGGACAGCGCACGCTGAACTCATCGATCTGCCACGGATCACCTTCCAGTGCCTCCGCCACATCGATGCAATCGGAATCGTTGAGTCCGATCAAGCCCACGCGCGAAACAAAACCAATCACCTGCGCTTCGGGATAAAGTTGCGTGACGAACATGCGCGCGATGGCGCCGCCGATCACCCGGCTTACGGTTTCGCGTCCGGAAGCCCGGCCACTGCCGCGCGAATCCGAGTGGCCGTATTTATCCTGCCACAAATCGGTGGCGTGGCCTTTGCGCGCGGTCATCTGATCCGGTTTATAGTCCTTCGACTTGGCGTCCTCATTCTGAATCACCGCCGCGATCGGCGTGCCCAAGGTGATGTTGTCAAACACGCCCGATAAAACTTCCACTTGATCGGTTTCTTTGCGCCCCGAAGTGAGCGGGCTGTTTCCCGGCCGGCGGCGTTCGAGGAACCGGTTGAGCATTTCTTGCTGCCACACCACTCCGGCGGGACAACCGTCAATCAGGGCGCCCATGGCGGGGCCGTGGCTCTCACCAAAAGTATTGATGCAAAACAGGCGGCCGAATTGATTGCCTCTCATAGCTTCTCCAAATGTTCGCGCCAAATCTGGCGTTGAAACTCGGCCTGCAATTTAAACATTCTCAAGCCCGATTGGTAGGGGTAATTGCGGGTCACGGCCAACTCAAGGCCGGGCGAGTCGTCCCGGTAGTTAAGATCGAGCACCATTTTAACATTGGGGGTATTGGGCGGCCATTTGAACTCGAGTGAGCGGCCAGTAGCCCAAATCAGTAAATCAGGTGAATTTATATCCGTGGTGCCCTCACGGGCCGAAATGATTTTGGCATTAGGGAACACGGCTTGAATATTGGCGCTCATGGCGCCCGCGCCCCACATCCACACGGTTTTGCACGAGGCGAATTCCTCAGCCACACTTTGCAACGCTTGCACGTCGGTGTTGGCGCCTTTTAATTTTCCGCCCTCAATCCACAGCGTATTGACCGGACCGGCGATCTCCACTTTCTCGCCGGCTTTGAGCTTCAGGGGCGACGTGACGGCCGCGAACATGAGCCCGAGGTCCATCAGCACGTCGAGCGCG
>JANMVK010000562.1:0-1217 GCA_031392725.1 Pseudobdellovibrionaceae bacterium | reverse complement strand
ATCACTGGCATACTTGGCACAAGTACATATTGCCCGGCTTGAGCGAAATATCGGCGCGGCCGTTGATTTGCGAGCCACCGAAGGC
Organism: Pseudobdellovibrionaceae bacterium; assembly: GCA_031392725.1. Lineage (GTDB taxonomy): Bacteria > Bdellovibrionota > Bdellovibrionia > Bdellovibrionales > UBA1609 > JALHOQ01. The sequence continues at coordinate 1,132 of JANMVK010000562.1, read as the reverse complement.
CACCCCATATTTTTTGCAATCAGAAGGCTTGGATGCGACGCCACCCACGCGGCAATTGGCCAGCGGAGTTAAAGTGCCGTTCACCCGGCGGAGAGTTTTTAACGATTGCCGGCAGCTTTGCTCATAACGTTTCACGCGCGGAATAAAATATCCGCCGAGCTCATTGCACAAGGTGCCCGAGGAGTTGCGGCCAAAACAAGACTGAATTTGTCCGCTGCCCACCGGAGGCGGAGGCAGGGCCCAAACATAAAACGGCACGCCCAGATTTAACTCCTTAGTGCCGTCGGGGCGCAGGCGCGCGGAGCGGTTGATTTCAATTCGTTCACCATTGGCATCGGAAAACACGGCATGCAAGGATACCGGGTAGCGGCGCAATTCCGTCGGGATTCCGGCGACGTCGAGAATTTCGGTGCGAAAATCATCCTCGGCCGCGGCTTCCAGTTGTAGCGCAACTAGTTTGACGGCGCCCGAATCGGCATCAGGAGCCAAATCATAATGAAGCGTGACATCGCTCCTTCCGCCCGGCACCAGAATTTCGCCCGCCAAGGCATCGGTGCAGTCGTCGGGATTTTGCAAACGCGAACTGAAGCCTTCCATAATCACATCGGCTTCGTCCTTTAGCGCGGATTGTTTACCGCGTTGGTTCGTGAGTTCCGCGCGGTTCCAAATTTCAATGGAGATCGCGCTCACCACAGCGGCGCAACCGATCGCCAGCATTAGCGCATTGCCGCGCTGGTTTGTTATCACGGCGGGCACCAGAAGCATTGGTAAACCACATCGTAACGGAACGGATCACAGCCTTTAAAACAGCCGCTGCGCTGAACATTCACTGAACCTGAGGCCACCGCTTGATAGTTGGTGCCGGCCCCGGTGGGACAGGAACACGCGCCGGTGGCGGGATTGGCCACACAGCTGCCGCCCGAAGTTTGGGTGAAGGCGCCGCCATAAAGACAAGCGTTGGTCATCGTGCACTTTGGCGGCGAGGTGCTGGTGTCCCAGCGGAAACCCATGGCCTGGCACGCGTCCCCAATATTGACTTCATTATTGCACATTTCAATGGTGTTAGTAGTGGTGTTAAACAGCAGCGGGAATTCAAAATAGCGCGGACGATAGCCGGCGCCGGTGGCTTTGT
>JANMVK010000550.1:0-1037 GCA_031392725.1 Pseudobdellovibrionaceae bacterium | reverse complement strand
TTTAAAGTGCGTGGTGGACCTGGCCAAAAAAGCCGGCGCGCTGGTGATTTTTGATGAAGTGATTTCTGGTTTCCGTGTGGCTTGGGGCGGAATGGTCGAGCGCACCGGTTTGAAACCGGATCTGATCACTTACGGCAAAGTCATCGGCGGAGGTTTGGCCGTTGGCGCTTACGCCGGGCGGGCGGATCTAATGAATTTGGTCGCGCCCGCGGGCAAAGTTTATCAAGCGGGCACTTTAAGCGCCAATCCGCTCGCCATGCGCACCGGCTGGGCCACGCTTAACAAATTGCGCACCCAGAATGTGTACGCCACGTTGGAGGCGCGCACCCAAGATTTTGTACTCAAGTTAAAATCGATCTTGAAGCCGCTGGAGTTTGACGTGTCTAATTTCGGTTCGGTATTTTGGATTCATCCTTACAGCGCGAAACCGATCCGCAATCTCAAAGATTTGCCCGCCGGGATGAGCGACCGGTTCGGCAAATTCTTCCACGCGCTTTTGAAACATAAAATTTATTTGGCACCCAGCGGATACGAAGTGGGATTCGTGTCCTTAGCCCACACCACCGTGGTGTTGGACGAGGCCCTCACCCGGATTGACGAGGCGGTGCGTGAACTCCGTTAAGAGCCGCGAGTGGTTGCGCCTATTTTGGATTATTTTTTGGCTGGTGTTTACGGTCACCTTCGCCATTTGGTGGTTCACGCTCAGTTCCCAGCACATTTCTCTTCTGCAACAATTGCAACCCGAACGCTTGGATCATTGGCAGCGCCAGCAGCGTATGATTTTTTGGGAAGGCTCAGCTTGGATCGTGCTACTCGCCCTCGGGGGCGGCGCTCTGATTGTATTGGTGCAAAAGGAAAAATCCCGGGTCAAACGCATCCGTGAATTCTTCGCCAGCTTTTCCCACGAAATCAAAACCTCGCTCGCGTCTTTACGCCTGCAGGCCGAGGCGCTTAAAGATGAATCGACCACCACCTCGCCCATTTTAGACCGCTTGATCGGCGACACCGTGCGCTTGCAAGTGCAGCTGGAAAATTCC
>JANMVK010000531.1:0-1070 GCA_031392725.1 Pseudobdellovibrionaceae bacterium | reverse complement strand
GCCGATTCGACCACGGTCAGATAGGCAAACGACGGCGACACATCGAGCACATGTCCGATGGTCTCAATGATGGAGCGGAACGGATTGGCGAAGTTATAAAAGTTTTCGAGGTCGCGGCGGGAGTTGCGCTGAAACTCCGCGATATATTTGCGCACGCCCGGCAGCTCGCGGTTTTTATCAAAGTCCTGGGTCATGCGCGCGCTGCGCGGAGTTCCCACATTGGCCTTTAAATAAAAATCAGCGGAGCGCGCATCGGGCGTGGACGGCGCGATTTCCACCGGAACTTCATTGGGCGGCGGCGGGCGGGTCGCCGGAGGACTTTCCATTTCCACTTCGAGCATAAATTCTTCGGGGGGCTTGTCGGCGCGTTCCTTCACTTGGACGGCGAACAGGCGGCGGCTTTCGTGCTCGGCGTTTCCCACTAAGCGCACATCGGTGCGCGTGTCGGGGGAGACGGTGGTGGCGTTGTGTTCGCGCGCGCCCGTGCGTTTGGATTCGCCTTTAAAAGTAAAAAACGGAATGTCATTAGCGTGATTTTTCGGATCTCCCGTGTTCACGATGTCGACTAAGTAAACCGATGGGCCGTTGAGGACCACCCAGTTATGAACCCAAGCGAAGGCGTGATTTTTCAGCGCCTTCATCTGCTGTTCGAGGCGTGAACCGGGAACCACGGTTTGGGTGCGGTCCCCTCTGACTTCAATTTTCCCCTTATAGGCGCGGTAAAAAATCCGGGCGCTATGATTCTTTGAGGTGAACGTGATGGTGAAATCGCCGCGACTCTCAGCCGGTAGATCTTCGAGTGAGCCCGCCAATTTAAATCCACCGGCCTCGCCGGTAAATTTATAGGAGTTGCCGCTTTTGACCAGCGTCGATTGAAATTCCACAGGATTGCGGTCGGTAAAGAACACTTTAATGGTGGCGCGCTCGGTGCCGAGCTGGGTGGGGCCGGCGGTTCCTTGTGTGAAGCGCGCGATTTCAAACTCTTTAAGTTTTTGGGTTAGGGGTTTTTCCGTCAGTGAAGTGGTCGGCTGTGGAGTTTGAGGCTGAGCCAAAGCCTCAGCCACTCGGGG
>JANMVK010000470.1:0-3663 GCA_031392725.1 Pseudobdellovibrionaceae bacterium | reverse complement strand
CTTCCTTGAAATTCCAGGGTAACCAATCAATCCCGTCAACTTATTGCGCACATCGCGCCGGTCCTCGGGCTCAAACGAGACTCCATTATAGGCGATGCCCGCCCGTTCCACTCTGACATTTTGCAGACAGCGCCGCCCGGGCTCAAACCGGATTTCTTTAGATCCGGCTGAGGGAATCAAACGCACTCCGTCGGCCAGTCCGGGGTAGTAACCAAGCATCATTCCTTCCACCTGCAGGAAGTCGACCGCTACAGCGTTCCATTGGAAAAAAACGGAAATCAAAATCAGAATTAAATATCTCATGCATTCACTCTCATTCTACGGCCTTCCGCTACAGCAATGAATATTCCCGCACCAAATGGCCGCTTGTTGGACGCTTGGATTTAGCCGGGCCTAAAAAAGAACTTGGCGTTCTAAAAATGGGCGGCGTTAGACGTCCCCAACGGCTGTTATTTTTACAAGATGTGCTGGCGAAAGCCGTGCGTGACCGCGTTTCGGCCACGGTGGCCAACGATCTGCTCATTTGCACCGGACCAACAACGGTCAGGAGCTGCAGTTGTTACTGGCGCAAACGGCTTATTTAATCGGAACCGAAGAGGCCACCCGCAACTGGATCTGGCCGTTTGTGGAAAAACTCCTGCACTAAAACGTGGCTTGAGCTCCCACTAAAAAATTGCGGCCCGGAAACAGGGCCGCGTTTTTAATCACCGAAATATGATTGCGCGCTTCCACGTCGAACACGTTATTGACCCGCGCGAAGAGACTCATGGTGGTACGCTCCCAAGTGACCGGCTGCTCATATCCTAAGTTGATCAGTAAATAATCGCCGGTGGACGTTTCATTGGGTGCCGTATCCCGCTGACGCTCGACCCGTTGAATTTCAATATCGGTTTGGTATTTGTCGGTCTTACGAATCAAGGCAATGGTCTCGCGCATCGGCGTGACTCGCGGGAGATTATCACCCGTGCTGCGGTTGACTCCTTTTAGCCAATCGAACTTCACTTCAAATTCCAAGACGCCGGACCGGATCAGGTGGGAAATATTATGTTTGTAATCCAACTCGGCGCCGTAAAATCGGGCGTCGGTGCTGAAGTAGGCATAGTTGGGCAGGCCGCTCGGTCCCGGGGGAGTGCCCGTAGGGGCGAGCGCGATATAGTCGCGGTAATCCTGCAAAAACACACCCACGGAACCTTGGCCCAAGGCGCCCTTGTGGCGCAATGAAAGTTCCAGCGCCTGGCTTTTTTCGGTCTTCAGATTCTTATCACCCACCTCGAAGATTCCGGTGGCCACGTGCGGTCCCCCGGCGAAAAGTTCCTCGTAGTTGGGCGCCCGCTCCGTGAGCGAGCCGTTCAACACTAGAGCGTAGTGATCGGTCAGCTGTTGCAAAAATCCCAGCGCGCCACTGTAAGTGGAAAAAGATTTCTCTTCGCCCGCGCCAAAGTTGGGATCATCTTTCGATTTAACCGAGACGTCCTCAATACGCACGCCAAATGACGGGCGGAACGAACCCTGCTCGCGCTCTTCGAAAACAAATATGGCTTGATTCTCGTTGTGGGTGCCGGGCAAAAAAGATTCATCACCCTTGGCCGAAAAATCAAACACATTGGCCTGCAGTCCGAACAAGCCGGTGAATCCAAACATAGTGGGGTGGCGAAATTCCAGACGGCCTTCATTGCCTTGGTTCTTAAAAGTCGTGCCCAGCCCTTCCTCTTCCATCTCGTCATGTTTGTAAGCCGACGATGACACTTTTCCGCGCAATGACTTCAGTCCGCCCCAATCGCGCACTTCCCCTTCGAGATCGAGCCGCTGCTGCATCATATTGATGTGAACAAAACGTTCAGCCACGGTGCCATAGGAGGATTCATAATTACTAAACGAAGTTCCGATAAATCCGCGCTCCCCAACATAGGACACACCGGCGGCTTCACTGCCCGCCCGGTTAAAACTGTTGTAAACGCGCTCGTTGCCATGAGAGTGATAATCCTCCGCCGCCCGCGCGGAACCATCGGCATGAACCGCGACATGGGATCCCACTGCGGAGTTCAACGCCACCCCGCCGCCACGGCCCAGGTCCGTGGAAGAGCCACGAGCTTCAGCTTTGCCGTTAAATTTTTCAGGAAGTTTTTCCGGAATGCGGTTAGTGGAAATATTCACTACTCCACCCACCGCGCTGCTGCCGTAAAGAAGCGCGGCTGCCCCGCGCACAATTTCCACCCGTTCAATCGCCAAAGGATCGAGCGCCACCGCATGATCCTGACTCGCGGCCGAGGCGTCCAGCACGCCCGTGCCATTTTGCAAAACGCGAACGCGATCGCCCTCTTGGCCGCGGATCACCGGGCGGCTGGCGTTGGGTCCGAAAAAGGTCGAAGACACTCCCGTCTCGTGCGCCAAAGTCTCGCCGATGGTGGATTGTTTTTTACGCTGTAATTTTTGACCGGAAAGTTCTGAAACCGTTGGCACTGAGTCCAAGGCGGAGGATTTTGGCGTGCCGTACACATTGATCGAGGGCACGCTCATGTCGGTTTGGGACCAGGCCACGGAACTAAAAAAGGACAATACCAAAACCACGCGCTTCACTTCGGCCTCCAAAGTTTAGGGCCTTAAGAGTTAGTTAATTTCCACGCGGTAAACAAGCGGTATGTGCAAATGAATGGGAGCGGCAACACCACTGGGAAGTGGCGGAAATGATTTAATATTGGACACGGTTTGCAAAGCCGCGGCATTCAGCCGCGCGAAGGGACTCGGCTCTTCAATTCGCACGTCGAGCACTTGGCCATCGGCGCTGACGCTGACTGCGACCATCACACGGCCTTCCTCCCCCCGGTCAATCGCCTCGGGCGGATAAACCTTGCGCTGATTGATGATCTTCAGCACCGCTAAAATATAGGCATCCGTTTCGGGGCTGGAGGCCGATGGATCTCCGGTGGGAGCCACGGCTTGAGGCAAATCTGGTTCCGGTGCGCGGAAAGTCGGCTTTTTCTTGCCGTCTTTGGATTTATCCACCGGCGATGATTTGGCATGATGAACGGATTGAATAAAATCCACCGAGATAATGCCTTTTTTTGAAATGGCCGGGGAATAAGAGCGGTGGAGCAAAAACGCAATCACCAAAACGTGAAATATCACGCTGACGATGATTGCGGTGCTGATGCGTTTACTTCGAATGCCGTTTCTCCAGCGCCTCGGATAATGCGTTTAGGGAATCCCGGATGTCGAGCAGATCGTCATGTTTTCGCAACGTCAGGCGGGCCTTATAATTGCCCTCACTCAACGCGGCCATATGGCGCTTGATGGAAACCACCGGACCATAAATGCGATGACTCAGACGAATTCCGACTAAGACCGCTAAAAAAGTTACGCCCGCGGCCAGCAAAATAGATACGTAAACCGCGGAAGTCAGCGCGGATTGAATGGCTGAAATCACTTCAGGATCGAGCCGGTAGGCCACGCCTAATGTGGTCATAGTTTGTTTCACCTGGAAAACTACAACCATCAAAAACACCACCACGCTCAAACATGAACCCGTCACTAAAATCAGTGAGAAGCGCAGCTGTTGCTTCGGGTTGACCATAATATTTTTGAAAGATCGGCGATTGGCACCGTTTTCAGCATCGTTGGTGTCCGTCATAGTTTCTCCCTTAGTTAACCGTATACAACTCGGGT
>JANMVK010000458.1:0-2985 GCA_031392725.1 Pseudobdellovibrionaceae bacterium | reverse complement strand
CCCCGATAAAGTTCAAGATCTGGCTTTGCTTGATCTCGTCCAAGTGGCTTTCAATGATCGGTACTCAACCGAACTGGCCACCTTGCAAAGGAAGTACTCCACCCAAATTAAAATCGAACGCAAAGTGAACGTGTGGCAATTCACCGTGACCGGTGAAGACCGCTACGCCCCCCGCACCTTAGGGTGGCTGATGGAACAATTAGCGGAGTTCGTGCCGACACTCGCGGAAATGGAACGCGCGCGCGGTTCGCTGGAGCAATCGTTGCAAAGCAAATATTTAGGTGAGTCTGGTGCCATGATTTCGTTGGATATCGTGCGCGCATCGCTGGATCCCTTGCACTTGTCTATTCTCGACACACGGCAGGCCGTGCTCGATGCGACCGAGCCGCAAATTGTAAAATGGCGCCAAATCGTGGCCCGGGCTCAGAAGGAACTGGTGATGACGGGTGACCTTACCGACACCGATGGGCTTCAGGTTCATCAAGCGGTTCGAAAACTCTCACCCGCATTCCTGACAGAACAATCCGCTATAGCATTGGCCGCGCGGAGCGTGTGGAAAACCGGCACCGAAATTTTTAAATTCCCGGCTGGGCGCAATGGCGATGGCCCAGGCATGGTCCGCATCTATAAAGGACCCAGTCTGTTTAATCTTCCGGACCTGGCCGCCTTTCGGGCCTTGTCCTCCTTGCTCGGTGCCAAATCCATCGCGGCAGACGAGCAGCACGCGTTTTTATTTCTCTACGGTCAAACTGAAATTCAACACTGGGACGACGCCCTCACCCATCTTGCAAGCGGCAGGATTTCCGATGAGGAGATCACACACGCAGTTCAAGATGTGGTGATTGGATTGTCGCAACAGAAAACTTCGGTCGAACAAGTGATGGAAGAGTATGACGCCGGACAGAGTTTGCAATTTGACGCCCGAGCCACGCGTGAGCTGCTAACGGCCACTACAAAATTAAAGCCGGCCGACGTGCGCGCCATCGCGCAAAAATATATTCTCAATCCCAACGTTAAGTATCGTCAGTTGACTTTAGTTGATTGCGAGAGCCTTCTTAATTGATGACTCCATCGACATGGCACAAATGGCTTTCTCAGCCGGGCAATATCCGCGTGGTCGCGGTTGAAGCCACTGCTTTAGTGCGTGAACTTTCAAAATCCCAACAACTGACCGGCATCGCTCAGCAAGGCTACGGCGAAGCCGTGGTCGGAGCGATTTTAGTCGCGTCAGCGCACAAATCCAGTGAGTCCATTAATCTCAATGCGCAAGGTTCCGGAGTTTTCCGCCAGGCGATTATCGATGCCTCACCCGAAGGCAAAATCCGCGGCTTCTTGCGCGAGCAAAAAGATAAATCCATGCACACCTTCGGCGCCGAAGGGCACAATGGTCCTTGGGGCAGTGGCGTGCTGACCGTCTTGCTAACCAAAGAAGCCGAGGGCAGTCACCCGTACACCGGCATGGTTCCCATTGCCACCGGGTTTTTAGATGATGCCATCAATGAGTATTACAAAGACAGCGAGCAAACCGCTTCCCGTGTGGGCTTATTTGTCGAGTTCGACGGCCAAGAGGTGAAGCGCGCGCGTGGAGCCTTGGTGCAAGTGCTGGGCGGCGCTTCGGAAGAGGAATTGGCCGCCATCGAAAGCCTCACCGTGCAACCGCTGCGGGCGTTGGCCCAACTGGCGAATGATGAGACCGCATTTATCACGCAGGCCTCAAAGTTATGGGGCAATCGGATTTTTAAAAATGTCGAAACGCAAAAGCTGGTGGCTTACTGCAACTGCAGCCAGGATCGGATTGAACGCGCCCTGAAATTAACTGGTGAACAGGACATTAAAGAAGCGTTGGGCAAAGATCCTTATCTCACCATCACCTGTGATTTTTGCCGCAAGGACTTCCGCCTGTCGGCGGAACGGATCAAGTCTCTTTTTTCGCGCGACCCTTCGCGCCTTCAGTGACCGGCACATCGCCAAACAATGTGGGAATAATTTTGACCGCGACTCCGGCGATCACCGGGCCGAGAAACAATCCGGGCATGCCGAATAATAGGAGAGCCCCGATGATGGCGAGGAGACTCACCACCGGATTTAAATCCTGTTCATTGCTGGAGATTAAATAGGGCCGCACTAAATTGTCCGTGGTTCCCGCGATCACCGCCACCACCAAAAATCCAACGGCCGAGCCCACATCACCCATAATTAATTTATACAGTCCGAGCACGAGCGCCACCGGTGCCGCGCCGATCACTGGAATAAACGAACAAAAGAATGTCACGGCCCACACCACGGCCCAATCGCCCGCCTGCATGATCAAGGAACCAAACGTGACAATACTCGCCTGCATGCCGGCAATGGCCAGCGACGTGATCACGGTGCCAAAACTGCTATTTTGCAAGACCCCGATAAAGCGGTTGGATTCTTGAGGAGTCAGCAGGCGTTGCTTCATAAATACCGTTTTGATGGTGCGCGCTTCGGCGAGAAAATAATAAAGCGCCGCGCAGAATACGAAAATCGACAGCAGCAGTGACGGAATTTTGGTGACCATGGTGGTCGACAGATGAACGAGGAAGTTAATTCCGTTGTTGAAGCCCTCATCCAATGAGGTGTTCAAATCAAATGTCGCTTCCAAACCCCAGCGCACCGTCAGCTGATCATCCACCAGCGCGTGCTGGCGCGAGCGAACGAGCGTGCGCGTGCCGGAACGCTCCACAGCATACGCCGCGCTCGGCAGAACCTCACGCGCGGTCTCCAGCACGATAATATCTTCGGCCTGCGTCAGGCGAAAGGTCAGCGCGTCGGCTGCGACCTTTAGGATCTCCGCAGTCGCATACACGATCCGCAGATCGCCGAATGACATATTCAACGGCAGCAGCAGGCCGGTGCGACGCCGCAATGTGATCGCTCGCCCATCCAGCAGCGGGCGATCATCCTCGCTCAGATGGATCGTCTTGTCGAAGCCGTCGAGATTGAGCAGGTGTAGGAAGCGCT
>JANMVK010000360.1:0-10418 GCA_031392725.1 Pseudobdellovibrionaceae bacterium | reverse complement strand
TTTAATAAGCTCCGGGTTTCACGCCCAAGTGGGTGGCGACCATGCCGAGGCCGCGGCCTTAAATAAAATTTCAAGCAATAAACTTTTAGAGGGCGCGCAGGTGTACGTGACACTCGAACCTTGCGCTCATCAAGGCCGCACCCCCTCTTGTGCCAAGGCGCTCGCCGAGCTGCCCATTGCCTCGGTGACTTACGGTTTGCGCGATCCCAATCCTCAAACCTCCGGCAAAGGCGCCGAGATTCTGCGAAAAGCCGGGAAGAAAGTTGAAATTTTTCCGGAGTTGCAGGATGAGCTTGAAGAATTGGCTGAGATTTTCCTGTTGAACATGCGTAAAAATCGCCCGTTTGTCGCTCTAAAAATTGCGAGTTCGCTCGACGGAAAAATTGCGCTGGATGACGGGTCCAGCCAATGGATCACCGGTCCCGAGGCGCGCGAACAGGTGGGAGTTTTGCGCGGAAATTACGATGCCGTTTTAACCGGCGTGGGAACGATATTAGCTGACAATCCCCGAATGAACTCACGCAACTCAACGTTTGAGAATAAACCGCAACGGCTGGTGATTTTGGATCCCAATGGAAGCTGCCTGACCCGCCTTGAGAGCCTGAACATCGCAAAAGTCAGGCGTGCGCAGGATATTTTTGTGGTGACCAAGCCGGGGGCCGTGCAAGATTTCAAATCGGCAAAGATTATTGAATCGCCCCTGAAGGGTGAACATTTTAATTTGGAAAACGTTTTAAGCCGGCTCGCCGGCGAGGGAATTCACTCCATCTTCGTCGAGGCTGGAGGCCAAACGTCTAGTGCCTTTTTGCAAAGCGGACTTATGGACCGAATTTATATTTTTCTCGCTCTAAGAATTCTAGGAGCGGGTTTGTCATGGACTTCGGGCCTGAAGATCCCGTCCTTAGACAAGGCTTTGCGCCTCGAGAAGCCGCGTTTGAGCCCAGTGGGCCAGGACCTGCTGCTAACCTTGCGATCCCAGACATAAAGTCCCCGAATACAGGCTCCGATATCTATATTGCATGAAGCATTTCAAGCTGCGGCTTTCGCTACGATTAAAATTACTTTTACTGCTGGTTTCCTTGCCGCTCATCTCATTGGGTTTGTATTTGCTCATGGCCACGGACTTATTTCAGAAAGACAAAGTCGCTTACGTTTACGATTCCAGCGCCACCGTCAGCCGTTCACTCGCCACGCAAACGCGAATGGAAGTCGCCGGCATCTACGCTAACTTGCGCACGGTCGCGGATCATTTCGACCAAGCGGCCAATGACTTCTCCTCGGTCGGCAAAGACCTATTCCAGAAAAATCCCCGCTTGCAAGCGATTTTGATTGTCCGCCGCGAAGACTCCGGCACTTACGCCAAAGTCGGCCAGCTCGCTAAAGATATTCCCGTCGCGCAATCGTTCCTCAACAACACGGCCTTCATGGACAAGTTGCGCGATGGCGCCATCGCCAGCGCGGTTTACATCGCCGAACTCGATGGCGCCAACGGCGTGATTACGGCTTCCTTCCGCCTCGGCGAAAAAGAAGAACCCAATCACAGCGTGGCCATCGCCCTGTATCAGGCTGAAGATTTATTAAACGCGTTCCAAATGTCGGGCCTGTATTCCAGTTTTGTGGTGAGCCGCCAGGGCCAAGTGGCCGTTGGTTCCATGGAAGTGGTGTCGAGCGACTTGGACATATTGAAACCTGGAGTCCTGAAAAATCAAGCGGGTGAAGGCACTTCGGAACTGAAACTGTCCGACAGCGTGACTTACCTGATTTCATTCGCGGCCGTGGGCATCGGCGACCTGATGGTGATTTCCAAGGTCGACAAAAGCAAAGCGCTTAAAGCCGTGGAAGTGCTGCTCGCAAAATCCTTATTGTTCTTTGTCGCCCTGTTGGCGAGCACATTGTTGATCAGCGTTTTTGCCAGCAACCAATTGACCTCGACCTTACGCGAGTTATTTGAAGCCACCAAAAAGGTCGCCCAGGGCGATTTCAACATCCGCGTGATCCCGCGATCTTCGGACGAAGTCGGCGGTTTGGCGGAGAGCTTCAACTGGATGGCGGCCGAAGTTTCGCGTCTATTGTTAGAGACGGCGGAAAAAGCCCGGATGGAAAGTGAGCTGTCCACGGTGAAGACCGTGCAAGAGACCCTCTTCCCTCCCTCCAATTCACAATTTGGTCCGATCCGCATCTCCGGCCATTTCGAGCCCGCGAGCGAGTGCGGCGGCGACTGGTGGAACTATTCACGGGTCGGCAACCGCATCTATATATGGATCGGCGATGCTACCGGCCACGGCGCTCCTGCGGCTTTGATCACCAGCGCGGCCCGCTCAGCGGCGGCGGTGATTGAAATGCTGCCCGACATCTCGCCGGGCAAAGCACTGACCATTATGAACCGCGCGATTCATCAAACTTCCAAGGGCCAGATCATGATGACGTTCTTCGTGGCGTGCATCGACCTGGACAATCAAGTGTTCAGCTACTCGAGCGCGAGCCATGACCCGCCCTATTTGCTGCACAAAACCGGCGATAAACTGACTAAAAAAGACTTGATGCCGTTAAACGAAGTGAACGGCCCACGTCTGGGTGAGTTCCGCGACCACACATATGAAGACAAAATCGTTGAGTTCACCCCGGGCGACGTCCTGTTCCTCTACACGGATGGAATTTTGGATGTGGAGAACCCTGAGGGCAAGAAGTGGGGCGAACGCACGTTCTTAAAAACTTTGATCGACAGCACCAACGAAACCGGCGACTTGCAGTCCAAGCTCGACAGTCTGCGCTTGGTCATGAACACCTTCCGCAAGGGCACAGTCCTGATCGATGACGTCACCATGGTGATGTGCGAATATGAAAAGAAGGTGGCATGAGCGGAGCGCGTAAGCTGGTCGGCCTGACCCCTAAGTTTGTGGATTTGATGCTGGGTGTTCTGCCCCCGTCTGATCCGGCCAGCATCGGCTTAAGCACTGGGCTTTCGCCGCAAGATATTTTGCGCTTTGCCACCGACCACGGTTTCAATCACCTCTGTCAAAAAGACGGATTTAACTTCGACCGGGAACTGAAATCGGCGGAAAACTTGGTGAGCAATCCCGAATCATTCTTTGAAAATCCCATGGCCAATATCCTCAGTCCCAACGAGGTGACCGTGGCGCAAGAGCAATCCCTTATTTGCCTCGATCACTTCTTTGACTCTTCAAGCCAGAAACGCGGCATGTTGGAAGCCATCGGCAAATATTTAGAATCCAAGGGACTGTCACAAACTTTGATCGAAGATGTCTCAGCTGTGGCCGATGAATTTATCACCAACGCTATTTATAACGCGCCCTTTATTGATCCCCATACCAACGTCAATCCCGGTCTCAACCGAATGGACACCGAAATTAAACTAAAAGGCGGCAAAGCGGGCCGTTTGTTAATGGCTCACGACGACCTGCAACTGGTCATTGCCTGTGAAGATCCCTACGGAAGCTTAAATCTCGATCAATATCTGGCTAAAATTCGAAATACCTATTTAAGAGGCCCCGCAGCGACAATGAACTTCGGCTCTGGTGGAGCGGGCCTTGGTAGTTATATAATCTTTAATGCGGGTTCGAGCCTTTACTTTGGAGTGAAGGCGGCAAAAGTGACGCTGCTTTGTTGTACCATCCCTCTGCGGATGAGCTACAAAAAGCGTGTCCAGCTCCCAAAACATTTACACGTTATTCATCGATGAGGAGAAGGTCATGGGATTCGCAATAGAGAAAAAACCTGAAGGTGCCCGCATGGTGCTGGAGCTGAAGGGTAACATCGACGAGGACGCCAACTTTGCGCCGCCGGATATCGCCGGAGCCGGCGTGGTGGTGTTGGATCTGGAAGGCGTGAGTGCCATCAACTCCGTGGGAATTCGCGAGTGGATCAAATGGGTGAAGGCCTTGCCGGGATCAACGCAACTGAGTGTGCGAAAATGCCCTAAAATTATTGTCGATCAAATTAATATGGTGGCGGGATTTTTACCGGCCAATGCCAAAGTCGAGAGCTTTTACGTGCCCTATTATTCCGACAGCTCCGGCAGCGAAAAAATGATTTTGTTCGAAAACGGCAAGGAATTTAAAGAGGGCGAAATTCACGCCCCACCCGACGTAAAGGACGATGCGGGCGAGCTGATGGAGATGGACGTTATTGAAGCCAAGTACTTTAAGTTTTTAAAGAATGGTTGATTTCTCAGTCTTCGACTATTTATTGGACTCTGTTTTTATTGTCGATGGCGACGGTAAGATCGCCTATTGCAATGAAATGGCGGCCACCCTTTGCCAATCCTCGGTCAAACGGCTGAGCGGCAAAGCTATGTTCCAAGATGTTTTAACTTTCACTGAACCCGGCTTGCTGCCGTTTACGGCCGATTCTCACGGCCGTGCCGCGCCTTCGCCGCAAATCGAAACCGCATACGCCTTTAAGAAATTCGAGAAACTCGGAAAAACCCAGCTCACCGTGCGTCCCATGGGCGACGGCTTGCACTGGGTGTTCTTTATGCACGATGTTTCCCTTGAGGAGACTCTCGCCGCGAAATACAAAGCGGAATTGCAAAAGACCGAAGAATACGCCCGCGGTTTGGAAAAAATGGTGGAAGCGAGAACCGCGGAATTGCGCAAGGTCAATTCGACTTTAAATGCGATTTTGGATTCTCTCGGCCAGGGATTTTTCACTTTCAATATTGACGGCGGCTGCGGTGAAGTTTTCACCAAGGCCTGCAAAGACATTTTACAGAAGATTCCCAAAGGATTAAAGGCGGACGCCGTGCTGGGTGTTCCCGCCAGCGAACACGCCACTTTTACCAAGTGGTCGGAAATGCTGTTTAAGGAGCCACTCCCGTTTGATGATCTTAAAGCGCTGGGCCCCAATATTTACCCGCATTCGGAACACCGCCATGTGGTGCTGGAATATTATCCCATCCGCCAGGGCACCGCGGTTACTGATGTTGTTGTGGTCGCCACCGACAAAACCGTGGAGCGCGAAGCGCAAATTGCCCTTGAAACCGAGCGCCAGTACGCGGCCATGGTTGTGAAGTACATGAAGAACAAGGACCAATTTAACCAATTTCTCAATTCCGTGCACACCTCACGGGACCAATTGATGACTTTGGCCGCGGCTCCCTTAAACGACGCCCAGGTGAATGAAAGTTTCCGGGTTCTGCACACAGTTGAAGGTGAGGCTGGAACGTTCTCTGTGCGCGAGTTGCGGCTTTCGTCGCGTGAGTGCCAGCAAGTTTTGGAGCCGTTCCGCACGGGATCTAAGATGGAAACCTGGGATCATGAATTGTATTTAAAATCCTTACGTGAATTCGCCCAGTGTTTTGAAAAATTTCTGGAAGAAAACAAGGATATCATTCAACTTAAGACCGGCGGTTCGCGCACCGTCGAACTTCCCACCGATGTGGTGGAAGGATTTTTAAAAGAATTGAAAATGTTGCCCTCATCGGACGCGCTTGCGCGCAAAGGCCAGGATTTATTCTTGAAGGAAGAGATTGGGTCCCGTCTAAAATATTTCGACGGCCTGGTGCAGTCGGTGGCTGAGAATCTCGGCAAACGGGTGAAGCCCATGATCATCGAGGGCGGAAATTTGCGGATTTACCCCGAGCCCTATCAGCATATTTTCGCTAGTTTGGTTCATGCTTTCCGCAATGCCGCGGATCACGGCTTGGAGCATCCTGATGACCGCGAATGGGCCAAAAAGGATCCCGCGGGTCAGATCACCGTGCGCGTGAAAGCCGATCCCCGCGGCGGCCTCAATATGGAAATTCAAGATGACGGCCGCGGAATCGATCCGATGATTATCCGCGAAAAATTGGCGGAAAAATTTCCCACTCAGGATTTCACCGCGAAATCAGATGAAGAAATTGTCCAGCAAGTTTGCATGCCTGGCTTTTCGTCGAGGGATACGGTCGGCGAGTTCTCTGGACGAGGGGTCGGACTTGATGCGTTGAGAGAGGAAGTTGTAAAGGCCGGCGGTACTCTTTTTATCGAATCTAAAGTGGGGCAGGGAACCTGTATTAAGATGTATATTCCCCCGTTAGATGCTGAAATTGAGATGTTGAGGAGCGCATGATGTTCAGCAAAGAGACGCATGTTTTGGTGGTGGATGATTCCCTAAATATCCGCCGCATCGTCGTGGATTCTCTGCAGCGTCTGGGTTTTTCTAAAATCACCACGGCCGAAGACGCGGTTGAAGCGCTCGGCAAATTGAAATTCTTTGTAAAAACTCCGCACGCTATCGGCTTGGTTTTGTCCGACTTGAACATGCCCGGACCCAGCGGCCTGGATTTTCTCAAGCAGTGCCGCCAGGAGAAAGATTTTATAACTTTACCGTTCGTGCTGGTCACCACCGAGTCGGAAAAGGGCGCCGTCATAGAGGCCGCCGGAGCGGGCGTTTCAGGATACGTTGTGAAGCCTTTCAATCTCGAAACCTTGACCAAAAAAATCAAAGAGGCCTGGAAAAAGCACAATCCCGACGGCCCGGCCTAGACCTTAGCCTGTGCGATTTCATCTATAATCTGCCGATAAGCTAACTAATGAGAAATGCCGCAAAAGTCCTAATTGTTGACGACGACAAGTCGAGCAGCCAAATGCTCAGCGAGGTTGTTAAGCGCATGGGATTAAAACCCATCGTGGCCAATAAGCCGGTGGACGCCTTAAACGTGGTGAAGCTCCAAACGGTGCACGCCGCACTCGTGGATGTGCTGTTGCCCAAGATGAGCGGCGTGGATTTGGTGATGGAATTCCGCAAAACCAAATTCGGCGACAATCCCGTGGTTTTGCTCAGCGGAGTGTTTAAGGATAAAACTTTCGCGGCCGACGCCGTTAAGAAAACCGGCGCCGCCGATTTCCTGTTTAAACCCTTCGGCGCTGAAGAGCTGATGAACTCACTCAAGTCCGCTTTCAAAGACGCGCTCAGCGTGGAGAAGTGGAATGTGCAGTCGCTGCTCACGCGTAAAATGCCGTCCTCGCGGGAGCGCGCCAAAGCCATCGAACATTTGGAAGCCATCCACGGCAATGATTTCCCCTACGTTCTGGGGCTCCTGCTTGAGGTTTCGATTTCGGGACATTTGAATATTGTAAATGAAGCCGGCGAAATTTTCGGCGTGACGGTCACCAAGGGCATGATAACCGATGTCGACAGCACTGAGTCGCAGTCGGCCGGAGTGCTGGCGATGATCACCAACGGATTTTTGAACCAGCAGGATTGGGACGAGTTCCAGCAGGCCGGCAACAAAAAATTCACGCTAGATAAACTGGTGCAAGAAGGTTATGTCAGCCCACATGCCGTGGCGGTGGCCAAACATGAACAAATTCTGTCGGATCTCAAGGCCATCTGCTCGGCCGAAAGCCTGCGCGTGAATTTCGGACCCGCGGATACGGACGAGAGCTTGCCCAAGCACGCCGTGGAAATGGTGGAGCTGCTAACCGCCATTTGCCTCTCGATTGATGAATATTTTAAACCCGACTATCTCACCGGCTTTTATAGCGGGGTGTTGAAGTCCCCCATTCAAATCGCCAATGGCCACGACAAATTGGAACTTCGCTGGAAAGAGCCGATGTTCGCCGAAATGACGAAGCTCAAAGAAATTATCAAACGTGGCGGCACGATTGCACAGGTGCTGGATGCTGAGCCTGACAAGGCCACGCAAATTTACCAGGCCGTCCACTATCTCGTTCTTCACCGGGATATTTTGTTCGATGACATTGAGCGCGCCAAGGATTTGACCGCAAGCCTTGAGCGTTACAAGAAAATTTTCGCCGAGCTTTCGGAGCGCACTGCTGACACGATTTTTGAATACTTTGGAGCTCCGCCCATGGCCAGCCCAAAAGTGGTGGAAACCCTGTTTGACGAATACAGCAAAAGCAATGGTCCCGACAGATTGCCCAGGGAAGCCTCCCCCGAGCTGATTGAAGTCTGCCAAAAGTGTTTCGAATTAATCAAAGCGGCGAAAGTCATCATGACCAGCGATTTCATGCGCCAAGAACTGATGACCAAAAAGAAGAGCGACGGCGCCGAAAAGCAAAAAAAATCCAACGAAATGGTGGCGCGCGGACTCGAGCTCCTGCGCAAGGGCCAATTCGCGCAGGCTGTCGACACCCTGAAGGACGCCGAGAAACTGCACACCTCCAGTTTGAGCTTTATGATCCGCATATGGGCGGAAAACAAAGCTGGAGTGGGCTTGGGTAAACCACAATTGCTTGAAACTCTTCGCCGTATGGAAAGCTTGCCGCCCGATGACCGCAAATCCGCTTATTATTTTATGGCCATGGGTTTAGTAAAAAAGGCTTTAGGCGATCCGATGGCCGCCAGCTTTTTTGAAAAGGCAATCGCCGCCGACACCACCTTCACTGAAGCCCGCCGCGAGTTGAACGTCCTGGGAGCGGTCGCTAAGGAACCTAAAGACAAAAAAGTGGATCTATTGACGGGTGATATTTCCCAAGTCATCAGCAATTTGTTCCGTCGCAAAGCCGATTGATTCGTCGTTGGTGCCCCGCAATTTTCTAATGTTCTGCTGAAGCACCGCCTCTAACACGCGCACTTCATGGCCCGTGGGACGGTTCTGCAAAAACAACCGGCGCAGAGTCAGATAAGCGCTGGCCTTCCGGGCGCCCACATCAAAGCCCATGGCTTCAATCCAATCCTTGATCAATTGGTCGGTAAAATAAAACGGCTGGACCGTGGGAGCCGGTTCACCCTTCGTTTGCACCGGCAGTAGTCCCGGGGGAGCCTGCTGCCTCACCATAAACAAGGACAGCATCACGGCCTGGCTAAGATTGAGGCTGGCGAATTCGCCGAACACCGGTAAATGACATGTGAAATTAACAAAGGCCAGGTCGCCGGCATCCAAGCCGTCGGCTTCGGGTCCGAAAATCAAATACAAATTTTCCGTGGGCTGCCGCGCGAGATTCTGCAGTTCGGTCTCGAGGGGCGTGACCTTGCGTTTGCGTCCCGCGCGCCTCGTGAGGGCGATGCGCACGCCGTCGCCCTCCGCCGCGTAAAATTCCTCCCAGCTGGCGTAGCGGGTCAGTTTGGAGAGCTGCTCCTGCGCTCCCGCCGCGCGCTGCCGGGCTTTGGAATCCAATTCGCAACGGCAATCGACCAGGATCAGGCGCTCGGCGCCCATGTTGGCCATGGCGCGAGCCACGCCGCCGATGTTGGCCGAATGCTCAGTGCGGACAAGCACGACATGCAAGTTCATAAATGAGTCTGCGCCATCAAGAGACCATCCCGGACTGCCATGCGGACCGCATCGGACTGATAATTGGCGGGATCCAAGCGTTTCTCGAGCGCCGCGCGCGCCGAACCCGCGAGTTTAAATTGATAACTGATTTCCAACAGCTCAATTCCCGGCAGCCACTCGGCGGTGGGAGTTTTTAAATAGCGGTCGGTCAACTCTTGGAAAATTTCTTTTTCGCGGTCGATGACCCGCGGGCGTTCCCGTAAATCCCGGATCTGCGCATATAGTGAATGGCGCTCAAGTTGGGAGGGCGAATAAGATTTATCGGGCACCCGCTGCGCCACAAAATCCGGAGCGGGGCCGAATTTTTCACGGTCCGCGGGGCCTCCGCACACTGACGGAATGGCGGAGCCGACGGCCATATCGTATTCGCCCCACGAAGGTTCAAATAAAACTTGGGCGCCCAAGTTCACGCGGCAGTTAGTGAAGGTCATCAAAATCAATTGCCCATCGTGATAGACCACATTCTCCAGCTGGCCCGCGACGCGCACTCCGGATGCAAATGCCAATTCACTAAGGCCCCCTTTTTTAAATCCAAGGCCCGTCAGTTCCGTGGCTGAGAACGTGTGAAGCGGGCGGCTTTGGCCCTGCAGCAGTCCCACGGGACAAGAATAACCATGGCTATGGCGGGCGGTACCCTGGCCGGGAATTTCCCGGTCGGCATAGGCCAATTGAGACGGCCCTTCAAACTGAAGGTAACAAGGACGGTTGTTGTCATCGGTTAAAAAATTGCGCAAGCGCCCGGCGATCTGAATTTTGGAATCGAGCACGACGGTGTTCACCGTTTCGGCTTCGACCGCCTTGCGCAGACCGAATTCGCCGCCGTGGCGATAGGCCAGCTTGGCCGACAATTCCTCCAGCACATCACCCAGTTGGGCGAAGTCCTTGGCCACGAACAATTGCGGCTGCGGTTCGGTGATGTCGTAGGAATAATCCACGCAGTTCACGCTGAGCGGAATTCGTTTCACTTCTTCGCTTAAGCATAATTTAGCTTCGCCCACGGAGGACAACAAGCCCGCGCCGAAAATGCGCGGATCCTTCAGGCTGCCGATCAAGCCGTATTCCGCCGTCCACCAGTTCATGCGCCCCAGCAGCGCGGCTTCGGATACAAAAGTCATTTGCTCATTGATTAATTGCAAACGCTTTTCCGCCTCCGCGATATCTTTCGGCGTCGAGCGGG
>JANMVK010000350.1:0-9876 GCA_031392725.1 Pseudobdellovibrionaceae bacterium | reverse complement strand
CGCCTGAATATGGGCAATGTGTACTACGCTGAACGCGAGAATAATGAAATTTCGATTTTGAAGGACCGCGTGGGATTTTCCGGCGTGATTTATCCTAACGTGCCGCCGCCCGCGATTATTAAAGACTTCACCGGTGATCCTGAATTGGCCGGTGAATGGTGGATTGACAGTCTTCATGTCAAAGATGCTTGGCAGCTAGCCACGGGTGCAGGTGTGGTGGTCGCGGATTGCGATGCGGGTTTTCACCATGACGAATCCGATCTCAACGCCAATATGCTGCTCGATTTCAAATATGATTTGGCTGATCCGGTGAATCCCGATGTGGTTAACGATGGGCCCTATGCCTATCACGGCACCGCAGTGACCGCCATTATCGCCGGCGTAAGAGATGACAAAGGCACCAACGGCATCGCTTATGACGCTAAGATCGTGCCGCTGCAAAACTTCAATTACGACAATAAAGATACTATCGACAAAGAGGAGGCCACCGCCGCTTGTGTTTTGCGCGCGATTCAAACTCCTCACGTGAATATCATTGTGCTGGAAAATCAAACGGCCAACGGTTCGTCTGAGACTTTCATCGGCACGCGCGACGCCGTTCGCCTGGCGATCAAAGCCGGCATCACCGTGGTCGGAGCCGGCGGCAATTACAGCGTGGAGTTAATTGAAGAGAAAAAAGACGACACAGGTTCGATCATCGTCGGAGCCTTGGCGCAGACTGAAGGCGCGGCCGGCTTCACCAATTTCGGCGACCGCCTCACGGTGGGAGCCTTCGGTGAAAATCTTCACACCCTTTATGGACCGAACGGAAACTTCGGCGATTTCGGCGGCACCAGAGGCGCCTCCCCGCAAGTCGCGGCGACAGTGGCGTTGATGAAGGAAGTTAATCCTCTACTAACGCCCGAACAAATGAGGGAACTGCTGATTCAAACTCGTGAAGTGAATACCACCAACGAAAGAGCCGGCGGCAAATTGAATGTGCTCTCAGCGGTTAATGCGGCCATCACTACAATCCCTGACGTGAAAGCGTGGGCCGGCAAACAAGTCTTCCGCCAAGAGCTGGTCTCAATACTAAGCCGTTAATTCATGATGCAACCGCTCCGATTACAAGGGTTCAATCCGCTCGCGGATTGGACGGCCTTGTAATCGGATCTAACGCGGCATCAATCTTCGTAACCAATTTCAGTAAAAAACGTATATTCCGGGCCAATAAACAAGTCGATGTTCCCAATCGACATCCCTCCGCCCACAGTTGCGCTGCAAGCTTTAAAGGGACCTTTGCCGATCAACTCGAGAAACTGCGGCTTAGCAATTGCGCTTAATTCCTTAACTTTTTCCTCGGTCAGATTGATTCCACCGCCGGTGAGAATTTCGCCCATGGTGGTGAACAAATGATCGGACACATGTTTGGGCGTGGCCTTGCGCTTGTTGCACTCAATTTTCAAAGTCTGGTCAGTGGGCAGGCCTTCGGTGTAGCCGTAGTACTCCAAGCTCGCGCCGTCGGCAGCCACTTCACTCATTTCGTTGATCAGCTGTGCCAGCTCAGGATACTGGAAGAGCGTGCGGGTCGCCGCTTGTGACAGCGGCGCAAGCGTGCTGCCATTGCCTTGCACATCGACGTTTTGCAGGGCGTAGCCTTCGGGCAAGGTGACCAGAAAACCTTGGGCTGGATCGGTCACATCGTCATATTGATTGATTCCTTGGTCCTTTAAAGCTTCTTCGCCTTTCACAACCATGTATTCCACGCCGTCGACTTTCTTGGCGTTGGCGTTCGCTGCGATCATCAGGGCCAGGGTCAATATTGCTTTTTTCATTTTAAGTCTCCGTTTGAAAGTTGTGAGGACAAACGGAAAGTAGCGCAAAGGTAGTATTAATAAAATGCTTATTAATTGATATTTATCATCATTAAATCAATAGGTCTAGTTCCTTCCATGAAGGTTGAAAAGCCAACTTAGCGAACACTTGCGAACGTTTTCTCCGGCCGAACACTATTTTCAAGCCCTCCTATGTGAGACACGTAGTTTTCATCACTTATTTAGGAGGTAAGGAAAATGAAACTACACAGGCTGATATTCGCAATGTCTTTATTTATGGTGGGTTGCCAAACCATCCCCTACGAGGGCCAGGCCCGCGACATCAAACGCAAACCGCAGGACGAGGGCATTGTCGGGATTCCGCTCAAATTCCGTGACGAAGACCGCGCCCGCGCCGAACAGAGAATGCGCAGTAACTGCACTCCCATCGCCTTTAAGATCATCGAAGAGGGTGAAGTGGCGGTCGGTCAGGAGACCAAGTCTTCAGGCAAGGAAACCGAGCGCCGGAGCACCGAACAAAAAGTGGGCTCCCTGTTCGGCATTCCCCTGGTTTCAGGCGAAGCCGGTGGCAAAAACTCGGAGACTTCGCAGGTCACCACCTCCGTTAAAGAGTGGCAAATCTCTTATAAGTGCGTGGCTTTAGATACGACCCCTGCCAAAAAAACCCGCGTCCGTTAAGATCCCTAAGGGCCGTCGGTGGGTGGCATATTAATTGAAGTTCTGTTTGCGAATCACTGGATTCCTTTGGACGCCCGTTTAAGTTCGTGGGATACCCTTGGACCGTATAACTCATGAACAGAGCGGACAATGCGCGCACTATCGGCCTTTTATTTAGTCCTAATACTCAGTTTCAGCTCCGCCGGAGCCGCTCCCACGACGTCGCGCGAGGCGCTGTTCACCCGAGCGTTTCAGACCCTGCCGTTCTTAATGACCATGGCTTCGCTCGATGTCAGCTTCCGCAATTCGCTGACTGAAAAAGAAAAACAAATGTTTCAGTACATCGACACCGTCTCGCAGGACGCGCGCAACCGGCAGTGGTTTATCGCCAATGATGTGAAGAACTATCCCCGCGATGGTTTTGATGTGTATTATTACGCTCCGTCCGTCGGTGGCGTGAATCCCGTGGCAGTGGCGCGAGCGGCAAGCCCGATTCACTTCGGTCTGCAATTTTCCTCCGACTCCAGTTTGTTTCAGCTCAACCCAGCCGAACCCGAGCGCACGGCGATGACCTATCCGGATTTGAGCAAAGACATTTATGTGAATCTGAATATTATCAACCGTCCCGCCACGCAACTGACTTTTGCGCAGGCACTTTCAATTCTGGTTCATGAGATTGGCCACAAGCTGCCGCCGCTGAACTTGGAGAAAGATCCGGGAGCCATCAATTCGCTGGCCGCAAAACTTCAGGCCTTTGTCGAGGCCCAAACCACCTCTTTTAAAACCGCCACCGGCCAAATTCAGATTCTGCGTTTCAAAACCGGCCCGTTTGACCAATGGCTTGAGGAAAATATATTCGGCAAGTATCAAGGCGTGAATGTTCCGTTTAAACTTGAGCCGCTTAGAATTTTTGACGGCGAAGGTGTTTATGTTTTCGCCGAGAATCAATCCGGCGTTTATGACATCACCACCGCGCTGTTTTCCGCGATCACCAGCCAAGACATTCTGCAAGGCGACCGGAAAGACTATGACTGGCGCAATATCAATTGGATTTTAGCGAGCGCGGCTTCGGTCAAGGATCTGGGCGGCGGCAAGGTCAAGTTGGACATCAATATGAATCACCTGCAGACCACCATTCCCTTTATGTTTGCCGGCGCCCCGGATCCCGCGCAGTACCAGCCCTACAACCGTGCCTTTCCCAATTCTCCGCCCCATGTCGGCCGCTTTGAACGCCGCCAATGGACGGTCAATTTAAACGCGGGCGCTCCTAAAATTGAATCCGAACTGCTCTACCCGTTGGTGTTTGAAGATCCCACCACCGAAGTAAAAAAAGTAAAGGTCGGCTGGGAGGGCGATGATTTTGTCGCTCGCTATCAGATTGCCAAACTCCCGGAGCCCGAGTGGGAAGCCGGCAAATACCTGGTGCGGCCTGTTTTGATCGGCCAGCTCAATGGCAATACGGTTGAGATTCTCTCCACCACTTTGGTGGCGGGCGCCGATGGCATTTTTGAATTCCGCGTGAAGGGCCTCCGTCTCAAAAACCACGGCACGCTCGAGCTGTCGGGAATGGAAATGATTCCGCGTAAGGCCAACCTCGCGATGTCGACCGAGCCGCATATTAAGGTGTTCCTGCCCAGCCGTGAGAGCTTCCCTTTAGCGGGCCCAAAAGTTTCCGATCCTAGCCGCATGGTCAGCGAATTCAGTTGGGATGGAAAAGCGTGGACGGATTTAGAAAAAGCTCAAGCCGCTATTCCCGCGTCTCATATTCGCTTCACTATTGAGGCCTCAGCCCCGGTGCTATCGCTGAAAATTCTGGTGGCGTACAATTTAAAGGGCGAGATATTTGCCGATGTGCGGTTTGGCGGGCAAGCCACGCCGGAATTTAAAACCGGCGAATTCACCCGGCCCGTGCTGAAATGGATCACCCTTGAACCGCCCTCGTTCAAACAAGAGTTAAAAAACGGCAAATTGTATATCGATCTCGAAGTGGACAAGGGACTGCTCGGCAGTTTGATTATTCAAGATTTTCTCGAGATTCCTGAGCAGGACCGCCCGGGTTATATGCCCGGCCGGGGACCATTGGTCGCGGGCCGCGAGCGCGTTCGATTCTCAGCTGCGGATAACAACCGCGCGTTGCACGCCGTTGAATATATCACTCAGGACTTAGTTGCCGGAGCCAAGGCCTTTAAGGCTCCACTGAAGGTGATCAAACTCGACGCTACCTTGGAGCCCACGGCTTGCGAAACTCTGCTGACTCCTAGAAGCCAGCCTTAATCCGCGCTTGCGCCGTTTCGGGCCGCAACAGACCGGCACGGTCAAACACCACGGACACGCTTAAAATATAATGATTTCCCGGTGAGCAGCGGTTGTGCGCATCCGCGATAAAAATCGCATTGCTCGAGCCTGATTCTCCCCGCCAGTTTGAAAAAGTCCATGAGCCAAACTCCCCACAAGGCAAAGCCAGTTGGATCAGCGGCGAGACATCGTAGCTATTTTTTTCGTCCTCGATAAACACGGCTTGGCTCGACTGAGTGTTGAGCTGAAAATTAAAATTATGAATCGCTAAAAATCCGGGAGCGGCCAACAATTGTTTGGAGCGTTTGGAAAAGTTCATTCCCACAAAAATTGAGCGGGAGAGAGAATAAATCTGCTCGAGAGTTTTAGACTGATTGGCATGGGCCCAGCGCGACGCCAGCAGCAGCGCGCCGATTTCACCGGCGTCCTGGGGCGTTCCATCTGCCGTGTAAAGGGCCGGTGAATACATTTGAATCTTCGCGCCCCACTCGCGCGCGGTCGAAAACGGCGAAGCGCCAAGGGAAGTGGTGACAAACTCCACCGGCACCAATTGTTCAGAGGCCTCATGGTTCACAATTTCCGCGAGTTCCGCGCGGTCCGAATCGGTCAGTCCGCAGGCGCCGGCGCTCAGGCACGGTTTCAAATATGAGCCTAGGTTTTGGTGGAAATAAATAATCTGCATCTCGCCCAGGCCCCCGCCGTTGCCGATCACGATCTGCGCCCAAGCCGGCACGCCAGCTAACATTGCAAGCAAAATTAAAAGTCTCAATTTTCCCCCTTGAGGCGCGCGGCAGCCATTGGCAAAGGCTCCGGATTGTGCGGCACCCATTGAATGTTCAAGCTGCAAGCCAGATTTTTTTCAGGTCTCGAATGATATTTATCGATCAGCGTCTTCATCATCTGTTCGAGATCTTTATTGAACGCAGCCGCATCCTCCGCGCGCATGGAAAATACCGTGGATTGAAAATTGCGTTGCTCAACCGGCAGCTCGGTCAGGGCTTTTGCCGACTGTTCCAGCATTTGCCGGTGAAAAGAACGGATCGCACCGGATGCTTGCTGGCTTCCCACCAGTGTTTGTGCCTGAGCTATTTTCAAGCGCGGTCCATCCCTCAGCAACAGTCCGACTGTGATCAGAGTTTCCACGGCCAGGGAGGTTTCCACTTCGCCTAAGTCCAGAGTTTCCGATAGAGCCTCAACCGAATGATATTTCTCATTCAATTCGACCAGACCTAGGATCACCATATGATACCAATTGGAAACGACAGCGAATTTTTCCAACGGCAGATAAGATTTTTGTTGTTCAAAGCGGTTTTCAATCCGGCGCCGGGCCTCGCGCCGCCGCTGTTCCATTGCGGAAAATCGCAGTGTCACCAAATCGGCGAAATGCTCGATCTGCATTTCCGCCAGATCAATTTTTTTGCCCAACTCCGCCGCGCGTTCCGCGGACAGACTCGCTTTGCCTTTGAGAAATTCACAAAGCGTGGAGGGACTGAGTTCTAAATCCCGCGCGAAGGCGCGCAGAGAGTAATGAGGATTGCGTCCCCGCCTCTGCAAAAATTCGGTTTGCAGGTAGTCGGTGGTCTCTAAAGGAAAAAATGTGTCTTGCAGCATCCTTGAGTGAGTAGAGGATTCTGTTTTGATAATCAACCTCGTTTTTTACTGTTCGCTAAAGGCAGGAAGTGTTCGCCGCCGCCTAGGCACGGATGAACGTCCGCCGCTACAGTTACGGTTCAAAATGCATTGGAGGCATGAAATGAAAAAAACCGTATTCGCGATTTTGTTCTTGGCATCACTGAATTCCTGGGCGGCCCGTAAATCCAGCCCACCTGTTCCCGGCACTCCCAGCAACCTGACCGGCGGCGCCACTTCGCCGACCACGGTGCATCTGTTATGGAATGACAACAGCGTGGGTGAAGATGGATTTAAAATCGAACGGAGCGCGGATGGCACAACCTTCACAGTAGCCGCCACCGCCCCAGCGAATGCCACCAGTTATGACGACACCGGCCTGCCCGACAACAGCCAGCTCTTTTACCGGGTCACCGCCTTCGACGGCACCGGCAAAACGCCTTACAGCAATGTGTTTGACGTCAACACCCCACAGGCCTTTTACACAGTGGCCGGGCGAGTGGTGGAAGGCAATGACTTCGGTGGAGTGAGTGGAGCGGTAGTGACCGTCAGCCGCGGCGCTAATATTCAGTTGCCGGTTGGCACTCCCAACCGCGCGATTCCCGATAACAATTCCACCGGCATTACAGAATCCTTTACCGTGCCGGCTTCGGGCGCAATTGATGAATTGAGTCTCGCCATAAAAATCACGCACTCTTACATCGGTGATTTGAAAGTGGCGCTGGTCCATCCCGATGGCACCCGCGTGGTGTTGCACGAAAACACCGGCGGATCGGCGAACAATATTGACGCCGTTTATCCGACGACCGTTGCTCCCGCGCAACCTCTTACAGTTTTAAAAGGCAAACAGTCGGCCGGCGTGTGGAAAATTGAAATTCAAGATCTGTCGAGTTCGGACAGTGGAACTTTTGTGTCGTATCAAATGACATTTACTGGCGCCGTGACAGCGCAATCCGCGACTACCGATGCTCAAGGTTACTATTCGTTTTCCAGTATTGGATCCGGAGTAATCTCGGTTAGCGCCGATTTTTCAGGAATGATCTTTGCTCCACGCACAGTCGACCTTCGCGGTCATAAATCCCACCTAAATTTTGTCAGTGAACTGCCGGTCACTTCGTTCGCGAAGTGACCGTCCTGACTAGTCAAAAATTACGTCACCCGTAGGGGCCTAACCTAGGCCCCTACCTTCCATTGAAGGCGTGGAGTTCTTAAAGAAGAATTTTATTACGCGATGTGCAAGGGGCGCCGCGGGTAAATTATAGGTTTTGTAAGTGCATCCGAAAGCCGGACGCGATTAGCGCCCGCGCATTTGAGGATCGAATGCGTCACGTAGGCCGTCACCTAAGAGATTAAACGCCAACATCGCCACAAAAATCGCAACACCAGGCGAAATCATCAAATGCGGATAAGATTCCAATGAACGCCAGCCATCATTAGCCAACACTCCCCAACTAGAATACGGCGGCTGCAAGCCCAAACCTAAAAAGCTCAAGAAACTCTCAGCTAAAATGTTGGAAGGAATTTGAAACGTAAGCAAAACAATCACAGGACCTAAAATATTCGGCAAAATATGCTGAACCACCATGCGCAAACCAGAAGCACCCATCGCGCGAGCCGATTCCACATAAGCCATCTGCTTCACTTGCAAAACCTGACCACGCACAACCCGCGCCAGCGACACCCAGCTGGTCAAAGACAGAGCGAGTAACATCCCTGTCAACGCCTTCAACTCGGGATTGCCAATAATATCAAACGACTCAAACACCAGCTTCACTAAAATCAAAAGCACGATGGAGGGAATCGAATCTAAAATATCCACCGAGCGCATCATCACGCCATCGGCCCAACCGCCGAACCAGCCGGAGACGGCGCCATACACGGTGCCAATCACTAAAGAAATAATCGCCGTGATCACACCCACGGCCATGGAAATGCGCGCGCCATAAATCAAGCGCGAGAGCATGTCGCGGCCCAAACTATCGGTGCCCAGCCAATATTTCATGGAGGGAGAGGCCAAAACGTTATCCAAAAATTGTTCATCGAAAGGGTACGGCGCAATCAGAGGAGCCAGTGCGCCGACGAGGCACACAAATAAAATCACGCCCATGGAGGTCATGGCCACGCGATTTTTAAGCAATCTCTCCATTGCCTCTGCTTGGAGGCTCTTACCTTTTGCGGCACTCATGACATTTTGACCCGGGGATCAACAATCGCGGTGAGCAAATCGGTAATCAAGTTGGCGAGGACCAGAATAATCGAGAAAATTAAAGTGGTGCCGAGAATCAGAGGATAATCGCGGTTGGTCACACTCAACACCAAGTGCTTGGCCACGCCGGGAATGGCGAAAATCTGCTCGATCACAAACGAGCCGGTCAAAATCGCGGCGGCCAAAGGCCCCGACAGCGACAACACCGGAATCAGAGAGTTGCGCAGCACATGTTTAAACAAAATCGAGCGGGCGTTAAGGCCTTTGGCTTTAGCGGTGCGAATATAGTCCGAGTGAATGACTTCAAGGACACTCGCGCGGGTCAGGCGCGCGATCACCGCGGCCGGACGAATGCCCAAGATCACCATGGGCAGAACGTAATACAGCGGTCCCTCCCACAGAGCGGGCTCAAACCAATGCAGCTGCTTTACAAAAACCAAAATAAAAATCGGCGCCATCAAAAAACTGGGCAAAGCGATGCCGCTGATGGCGAAGGTCATACAGGCAAAGTCCAATTTTGAACCGGGCTTCCAACCGGCGAACACGCCCATGGGGATCCCTATAATATAAGAAATCAGAAGCGCGTAAACTCCGAGCTGGATTGAATTCGGCAAGCTCTCAATGATGATCGAGCTGATATCGCGCGTGATATATTTATAGGACTGGCCCAAATCCCCTTGCACGATGGCCACCATGTAGTCGGTGTATTGTTTCAGCAGCGGATCATTCAAATGATATTTCCGCTCGAGATTGGCCATCACTTCCGCGGGCAGTGCTTTTTCTGAATCAAACGGACCGCCGGGCAACACGCGCAGCAAAACAAAAGTAAAAGTGGCGATCACCCATACGGCGAACACCGCCTCAAACATTCTGCGAATCACATAAAACGTAAGGCCCTGAGTGACCGTGTAAACGGCAATTCCCCCGCCACCGAGTAATAAAATGGCCCAAGTTAAAGGCGTGGGAATTTCATAGGCAAAAAAGCTGAGGAGTACCGCGGCCGCGCACAACAGTGCGACGGCGGTACCCCAGAGGCGGGTAATCACTTAAGGGTCACTCCCTTGAACAGATAACGTTCAATGGAATTGACCGGAAAGTTTTCAACCCGGTCCGACAATAAGATATGGCCGACGGCGGACTAAATCGGAATCACCGGCACATCGTCTTCAGTGAGAATCTTTTGCGCTTGTGAATAAGCCTGGCGGCGTTTTTCTTTATCGAGCGAGCTATTGCCCTGAGCGACGAGATCATCATAGACCTTGCTGCCCCAACCGG
>JANMVK010000269.1:0-8709 GCA_031392725.1 Pseudobdellovibrionaceae bacterium | reverse complement strand
GGCTTCGACCAAGGGTTTCTCCGACATAAAATTAAATTCCGGCGATCCCAATGTGATCTCTGGAACCGTGGATCCAAAGGCCTCGGCCAACGGCAATTGGAATATTGAAGTGATCGAGCTCGCGCAAAAAGCCGCCGCGGTCACCAACGGCTTTCCTGACAAAGACAAAACCCAAGTGGGTGTCGGATATTTCAAGTTCAAAACCACCGACGGCAACAAAGAAATTTATATCGGCGGCGAGAACAACACTCTGCAGGGAGTGGCCGACACCATCAACCGTTCCGGCATGGGCGTGAAGTGCTCGATCCTGAATGACCGCGCCAACCCGGATGAACCTTATAAATTGATGATCTCCGGCGATGCGGTGGGCGGCGACAATGCGATTGAATACCCCACGCTGTACTTTCTCGACGGCGATCAGGATTTGTATTTTGACGAGGAACGCCCGGCCAAGAACGGAAAAGTGAAGGTCGATGGATTTGAATTTGAGATCGGCGACAACACCGTAAAAGACGTGATTCCGGGTGTGACCTTGGATCTTCGCCAGGCCACTCCGGGCCGCACCGTCAATGTCAGTGTAAAAGAAGATATGGAAGTGGTCGTCGGCAAGGTGACCAAGTTCGTCGACGGAATGAATGAAGTGTTGAAGTTCGTGCAGGCGCAGAACGCGCTAACTAAGGACACCGACACCACTGCTACCTTGGGCGGCGACAGTTTACTGCGCACGGTTGAAAACCGGATGCGCGCGCTGGTCCAGAATCCGCAGTTCGGCGTCGGTGGTGACGTCACCCGGCTCAATCAGATCGGAATTGTATTCACCCGCAATGGAACTCTGGAGTTTAATCAGAAAACTTTCAATGATGCTCTCGCGCGCAATCCCGTGGGCATTCAGAAGTTTTTGGCGGGCGACGGCTTTAGCGTGGGATTTATTCCGTCGTTGAAGCGGGAAGTGGGCACCATTCTCAATCAGGCCTACGGTCCGGTGGCCATCCGAAAACGCGCGCTGCAAGACCGCATTGGCCAAATGAACCAGCAAATTGAAAATAAAGAACGCCAGCTGCAGAAAAAAGAAGAAACTCTGCGCAATAAATTCGCCAAGCTCGAAGAGACCATGGGCCGGATGAAAGGCCAGGCGGGCCAGATGCAGCAAGCATTTGGCGGCGGCGGGGGCGGCGGATTTGGTTAATGTTTATGCAAATTGTAACCGATTGAGACAGTAGGAATATGAAGAACGCTTACGCGAAATATAAAACCACGTCCGTGCAGAGCGCCAGCCGGGAGAAAATCCTGTTGATGCTCTATGAGGGCGCCATCCGCTTTATCAAGCAGGCGATGTCCGCCATTGATAAAAAAGACATCGCGGAGCGGGGTATGAACATTGGCCGAGCATTCGATATTATTAATGAACTCAACAACACTTTGAATCACGAGGCCGGCGGCGATATCGCCTCGAATTTGGAGCAGCTCTACATGTTTGTCAGCGAACAGCTGACCAAATCCAACGCCACCGGGCAGAAAAAGCCCCTCGAAGACGCATTGAAAGTTTTAGAAACGTTGTACTCAGGATGGGTCGAAGCGATTGAGAAACTCAAGCGCGAAGAACACCTCAACAAATAAGGTTCATGGAGGAATCATGGAAACGATCATCAACTTGCTCAAAGACAAGAACTACCACCTGGAAAAGTTCCATGAGCTCAATGCCACTGAACTGTTGAACTTCGCCGAAGGCAATTTCGACAACCTCGAGGTGTTTTACCAATCGCGCGAGGTGATTCTGGATCTGGTCCGTTGCATTGACCGCCTGATCGACGCCGCCACGGCCTCGCAGGGCGTGCCGGAGAAAATCTCCGATTCCGAAAAGCGCACCGTCACCGGCTGCATGCATTTGAAGAGCGAACTGGTGCAGCGGATTCTCGCGCAGGATTTGCAAATCCTGTCCATGATTGAGCAAGCCAAGTCGAATATCATCAAGGAATTGCGCCAGGTTCAGTCGGCCAAAAAAGCCGTCGGTGCTTATAAATCAGGCGATGTTCACAATAAACTAGACGAGAAAGCATGACGGTGTTTTGACGCTGGACCCGCCGTTCTGGCCCGACTCCGGTCCAAGGAGCAGCGGGCTCCGCTGATTTTTTCGCTTCCGCCGTTGGCATCGCCGTTGCTCCCTACATCTGGCAGGGGGCTACCTAGTGGAAATCATAAATCTCTCGACCGACGGCCAGTCTGAATATCCAAAGACAAAAACCCAACTCAAAATGCCCACTCATCCTGAGCTTGAGCTCGAGGATCTTTACTTCATGATGCAGGCCAATCCCAACGACAGCCTCACCGCTCTCGAGCTGGGGCGGCGCCTTGGTGAAGGCGGCCGCGACAAAGAGGCCCTGCGGATTTTCCGGAGCGTGGTGAAAATCGATTCGCGCTTTGAAACCGTGCTGGCGCTGGGCATGATGGAATACAAATTGGCTTTAGAAAACGAAGCGTTTCAGCATTTGCACGAGGCGCTGCTGATTGCGCCCGGCGAGGCGCCTGAGCTGTTTGAAATTTTTAAAACACTCGGCAATATTTTTGTGCGCCGGCAAGACTATGATTCGGCGGAGGACAGCTACAACAAAGCCTACCGCATCAGTCCGGAATCGGACGTGTTGCTTGTGAATCTGGGCACGCTGTGCATTCAGCGGTCCAACTGGGATGATGCGGTCAACCGCTTCCGCGCCGCTCTGCAGATCAATAATTCCAACGACAAAGCGTGGGTCGGCTTGGCCATCGGCCACCGTATGAAGGGCGATTTGGAACTGGCTTGGGGAAATCTCGAAGCCGCGTTGGAATACAATCCCCTCAATGAAGTGGCCTTAACCCTGGCGCTCGATTGGGGCCCGGCGGAGGGCAAAGGCTCGCGCGTGCACGAACTGCTGCGCTCGTTTTTAGTTGAAGGCGGTTGGAACGAAAAATTCAGTTTGGCTTTTTCCTGGCTCAGCTATCACCGTGGTGAAAGCGATTTGGCGCAGTTGGAAGTGGAGCGCTTGCTGGCGGTGAATCCCGGCCACACGCAAGGCCTTGAGCTGGCACGTGAAATGAGGGCTGCCCTTTGATCGATGTGGTGATTGCGAAATCGGGCGACAAGGTGATCCGCTGGCACGGCCGTCTTTTGGCATCGCGCGTGGATCCTGTGGGCGAGGCGCGCGAATGGTTTTTGCGCCGCCTGCCTTTTACCTCGAAAGTAAAATCGATTTTTGTGCTGGGCGCGGGCGCCGGATTTCATATTGTGGAATTGTGTAAGCGCACCTCCGCGCAAATTCTAGTGATTGAACCTGAATCTGAAATCGTGGAAGCGATCCGCCCCCTCGTGGCGGAATTCGGCGGCCGCGTGACTTGGTTGAGCGCTGGTTCGGCGCGCGAGCTGCGCGCGATTTCCGAGGTGCGGACCGCGGTGACGACTAGCTTTGTGGTGCTGGAGCATCCCGCTTCCGTGCACCTCGACCGGGGATTTTACCGCGAGTGCTCAGCGCAGCTGCTGGGCCGCGATTGGGGCAGCTTGAGCTGGCAGTGGAAGCTAAAGGGTTTTGCCGATTTGGATTCACAGCCGCGGATCACCGCCAATGATGAAACGCTGACCATTTATGACTTAGACCAGTGCGAGTTGGTGCAGGATTCCGCGGAACGTGAGCGCATGCTGCTGAAGGCGCTTCGGGAGTTGGTCAAATGAAGATCTTGGTGGTGAGCCTATTGCGTTTGGGCGATTTTATTCAGGCGCTGCCGGTGGTGGGTGGATTACACCGGAAATTCCCCCAGGCGAAAATTGACGTGCTGGTGCATTCACCAGTGGCCGCGCTTAGACCCATGATCCCAGCGGTCTCCCGCTGGTTCACTCTCGATCGGGACGAATTGCAAAGCGGCCTCGGCCGCGCCGACATCCCGCTGTTAACTTCATTTGACGTTCTTCGCGAGCAGTGTGAGGCGCTGAGCACTGAGAAATATGATTTGATTGTGAATGTCACGCAGACGGAATTTTCGGCGTGGATCATGGGATATATCGCGGCTAAGACCAAAATCGGCTTGTGCTTTAATGTGCGCGGCCAGGCTTCGTTTAATTCTCCCTGGTTCCGCTATTTAAATGATCACACGGAGACTTCAGTTTCCGATGTGTTAAATTATTCTGATATTTTCTCTTACGCTTGTGATGTGAGCGAAGAGCCGCGCCAATGGCCGATGACGGTGACCTCCCAAGGCGCCGGCGAAGTGGCGGCTTTGAAGTTGCCGGCCGGGGAAGTGATCGCTGTGCAAGCCCTAACTTCCGATGCCAAAAAGAATTGGGGCGCCGCCCGCTGGAGCCAGTGGCTGTCCGGGATGACGGTGTTGCGGCCGCAAGCTCATTTTGTTTTATTGGGCTCGTCGGCTGAAAAGACCTCGCTGGAAGAACTTGTGAACGGAATTTCCGAGCCGCAACGGATATCGCTCGGAATTTTGTCCCTCGAAGGGGCACTAGTGCTATTGAACCGCGCCACACTTTTGGTGACGGGAGACACTTCGATCAAACATATGGCCAACGCCGCCTCATGCGCGGTTATGGAGCTGAGCCTGGGCTCCAGCGATTACCGGCGCACCGGAATTTACAAAGAAAATAGTTTAATCTTACAAGGCAAGGCCGCCTGCGCGCCTTGCCCCCATTCCTCGCCCTGCTCCCAGGCCAGTCATATTTGCGCCGAGAAAATTCCGGTGGGCGCGGCCATCTCCGCGGCTGACTTATTTTTAAAGTCGGACTGGAATGGCTTGGGCCAAATAGCGCGGAGTTTTAACCTGGATGTGCTTCGCACACGGGTGATGAGCACGGGCTTTTGGTTTGCCGGAGAAATTGTGCCGGCGGATGCGGTAAAAATCGTGGACAAATGGATCGAGCGATCGGCCTGGAAATTTTTGTTGAGCGGCGCGGCACCAAATCCCCTGCCAAAATTTGGTTCCGAAGTTTACCAGCTGGGCGACGAAATCACGCTGTTGATTCCCACGGAAGGAATTCGCCCTCTGCTGGCCCATTTGGATTTTCTCGAGGAACAATTGAGCCGCCGCGAAGTGGAAGCCACGGCCGCGCGCCGGCGCTTTGATCCCAGCACTCCGGCCGGTGAGCTGGTCGACCTGTCCGGACTGCGCGCGGTGCAAAACCGGCTCGAAGATGAGCGGCGCCAGATTGAAGTGAAATCAAAATTAGTGCGGTCTTTAAAAACCAAGTTAGTGGAGAAAACATGAGCGACACCGAAGAGAAGCTGAAAAAAGCCCTGGAACGCCTGGACAAAACCTCACGTGAGATGATTAAAACGCGTGGCTACAACCAGGATGCGCGGTCTTTGAAACTGATTGAAGAACTGATTCGGGAGCAACTGATCAATGGCAATACTCGTAATTCAACTCGCACGATTCGGTGATATTTTCCAGTCGTGGCCCGCGCTAAAAGCACTGCGGAGACAAGCGCCCAGCGCAAAAATTCATCTGCTGGTGCGTGAACGATTTAAGGATGCCGCCCTCGGCGCGGCTGAAATCGGCGTGGTGCTGCACACCTTGCCGACCGCCGATATTCTCGCGCCGTTGATAACGGGTGCGCCCGACACGGACGCCACCGTGAAGCTCGATCAATTTGTTCAAACTTTAAAACAAAATAACTTTGACCAAATTATTAATTTATCGTTTTCGCCATTTTCAAGTTACCTGACCGAGGCCCTCGCCGCGGACGGCTGCAAGGTCTCCGGATACACCCGGCACGCTGACGGCTACCTTAAAATTCCCGACGACTCGAGCGCTTATTTTTACGCCCAAGTGGGAGTCGGCCGGCACAACCGGTATCACGTCACCGAAATTTTCGCGGCGGTAGCCGGAGTGGATCTGGTGGACGCGGATTTTTCTTTTCCCTCCGCCCAAGGGGCAAAATCCAATTCCGTCATCATTCACCTTGGCGCGAGCGAAGAGCAGAAAACATATCCAGCCGAATTGTGGCGGGATGTGCTGCGTGAGCTTCACGCCCACGCCATTCCCACGATTCTGGTGGGTAGCGCTTCAGAACGTCCGCTAAGTGAAACCGTCTCCGCCGGGCTCAGTGAGGATCTGGTGCAAAACCGCGTGGGGAAATCCACTTTGAAGGATTTATCCCAGTGGGTGAATGACGCCCGGCTGGTGGTGGGAGCCGACAGCGCTCCTGTGCAAATCGCGGCGTTGACCGGCACGCCGGTGTTAAATTTATCCTGCGCGTCCGTGAACTTTTGGGAAACCGGTCCGATGTCGGCCGGCAGCCGGGTTTTATTCTCGGCAAAAATGCATGAAATTAAGCCGGTGCAAATTGTAAATGAAATTTCGGCCATGTTGGCTGGCGCTCCTGGAGCGGCGTTCGCGGAACGGCCCGCGTGTCTCACCACTTTTAAATTGAACCAGGTCGATGATGATTTTTATTGGCGCATGATCCAGGCGCTGTACACCGCGGCCGACTATCCGCCCTTGCCAAAAAATAGTTCCGCTTTGGGCTTTCAACGTCTCTATGACGTCGCTGATTTAGCGTACAATCAATTAACCAAATGGCGTGAAAAGGGGCCGGACTCAGCCAGCGCCGCGATTTTGACATCGGTCGATGAGATGCTCACGCAATTGCCGATGATGGATCCCCAAGTTGAGCCGGTGGTTGGATGGTTTCAGACCGAACGGCTGCGCATGGGACCCGCGGCGCCCGAGGCCACGTTAGCCCGCACTACGGAATTGTTCGAACAATTGCGTTGGATCGCGAAGGTGTATCATACCCCCGCGGCGCTCATTGGGCTCACTCACCGGGCCACCGAATTGGCCCGCTTGTGTGTTCCCTCCCTCCGGGAGTTTGAGTTTTCCCAAGTGAATTCACATTTCCAAGAGTTGCTCTCGGTGCTCCAAGATCTGGGGCGCCACACGACTAAGGTCGGTGAAACCAACTGGTCTTCGGTCCTGCGCGGACTGCAAGACGCGCTTGAGAAACGTGATCTGATTGAACTCGCCGACACTTTGGAATTTGATTTGCCCGGTTGGATGGAATCCAGGACATGATAGTATGGTCTGGTGGAATCTCCCCAGATCGTTCAACTTCTGACAAAATTAAAACCGCCGCCGTGGTGGACCCGCCTCACCGAAAATAAAACGCTACCCGGCCAGTGGCTGGTCAGCGCGGAATTCACTGCCGCGGCCGTTGTGATTCTGGTGTCGCGCAAAGAACTGGAAACAGAATTCCGCAAGGAAACTTTTTCGAACTCCAAAGTTTACATTTTGTATGATGCCAGTTGGACCGCGCAGAATTTGAGAAAAAGTCTGAATGCTCTCCGTGGCTCCCTGTTTTTTGAGGCTACCGAGTCGGGTGAGGACGCGGCCAAGGTTCTCAAAGTCGCGCTCGCGCGGCAAAAGGAGCGCGGGCAGCATGCGCAGCTGATGCAGATGATGCGCAATCAAAATCGCCAGATCGAGGAACTCAACGTCGACCTCGAAAAAGTGGTCAGTGACCGCACCCAGTTTGAAGTGGAGTCACGCAAAGGCAGCCAGAAGAATATTTCCCGGGTGCGCGAAATTATCACCTTCATAAAGGATTTAGCCCAGCTGTTTGATATCGCCGATATTCTTCCGCTCATCCGCCGCCAAGTGAAAGAGCATCACTCGATCGAGGCGCCGCTGCTGTTTGTCCCGCGCGGCGAGGGCTTCGGCGATATTTATCATTTGCAGGGGTCGCAGAGCGTGCGCCGCCGGGTGCGCGGCAAGTGGACGGTGTCGAGCCGGATCCGCATCAATCAAGAGGAAGACAGCCGTTTCCTCGCCAACGCCATTGGCCGGCCCTTTGGTAAACTGCTGTCATTTCCGTTGATCACCGCGCGCCACCAAGCCGATGCTTCGCGCTCGCCACTTTTGTTTTTTGAACACAGCTTAGCCGCCGGTGAGATGGATACCATGGTCGAATCGTTAAGTGAAAAACTGCAACCGGTCAGCTGGGCGCTTGACCGGCTGGTGCTTGAGCAGGAGCTGAAAAGTACATCACGCGACTGGGAGATGACCTTTGACGGATTGTCCGAGCCGATTGCCATCGTCGACCATGACGGCTCCGTGTTGCGTTCCAACTCCCATTGGAGCGAGGAGCTGACAAAATCGCTCGCCGGAAATGCCGCGCGCATCCGGCTCAAGGACAAGATTTTCACCGTGGAACGCTACCCGATCCGGGTGAACGCCGATTCTCCGCCCCTGTCGTGGGTGGTTTACCTGCGCGATGAAACACGGTCGTGGCGCCTAAAAAGCCAAGTGGTGCAGGTCGAGAAAATGTCGGCCATCGGCCAACTCGCCGGTCATATTGCTCACGAATTAAACAATCCTCTGACCGGCATCCGCTCTCTGTCACAGGTTTTGATCAGTGAAACCGACACGAGCGCCCGGATTCACACAGATTTAGTTGAGGTGGAAAAAGCCGCGGGCCGCTGTCAGGGAATCATCAATAATTTATTAGATTTCTCCAAAGGCGCCATGGAACAGAAGGTTCAGATCATGGACCTGAACGAAGTGGTGCAAAAAACCCTGCCGTTTTTAAAGTCCGCGCTTGGCCTCTTCCGCACTGATATTTCCCTGTCGGAGGAGCCGTTGCCGGTCCGCATGGAGCCGCATTTATTGCAGCAGGTGATTTTCAATTTAGTTAACAACGCCTGCCAGGCACTAGTGGAAAAAGGCGAAGTGAAAGTCCGC
>JANMVK010000197.1:0-6168 GCA_031392725.1 Pseudobdellovibrionaceae bacterium | reverse complement strand
GCTGCCGGCGTTCGGCGGTGCCGGTATGTATGGGATTCGTGTCCATCAGGCGGTGATTGAGGCGCGGGCTGTGGAGACGGGCATCACCATTCATTTGGTCGATGGTGAGTACGATCGCGGGCGGGTGCTGGCGCAGGTGAAAATTCCCGTGGAGGGCACCACCGACGCCGCCATTTTAGCCGGGCGCGTGAGGAACCTCGAACACGAGCATTATCCCAGAGTTCTCAATGATTTGGTGTGGGGCCGGTTGACCAAGGCGTAGCCCTCGGGTAGCCATTGAACAGCATTTTAGAGGGGGTTCGTCATGCGTTTTTCATTGATCATTCTTTTTGCTGTTTCGGTTTTGGCTTTCGGTGCCTGCACCAAGAAAACTAATAGCAATGAAATCCTGGTGGGCCAATTCGGCTCGATGACGGGC
Organism: Pseudobdellovibrionaceae bacterium; assembly: GCA_031392725.1. GTDB lineage: Bacteria > Bdellovibrionota > Bdellovibrionia > Bdellovibrionales > UBA1609 > JALHOQ01. Next base: position 5,750 of record JANMVK010000197.1, on the reverse strand, counting down.
GCTGAAGCCACCTATGGAATATCCACCGACAAAGGCGTCCGTCTCGCTATCGACGCGAAAAACGCGGCTGGCGGCGTAAAAGGCAAAAAAATTAAACTCATCACGCTCGACAATCAAGGCAAGCCGGAAGAAGCCGCGGCCGTGGTTAAAAAATTGATCACGCAAGACGGAGTCCTCGCGATTCTTGGCGAGGTGGCCAGCACCCGCTCGCTGGCGGCCGCGCCGATCGCGCAACAACACAAAATTCCCATGATCAGTCCGAGCTCGACCAACATTAAAGTCACCCAAGTGGGAGATTATATTTTCCGCGTTTGCTTTATCGATCCCTTTCAAGGATCGGTGATGGCCAAATTCACCCATAACAATCTAAAACTGAAAAAAGTGGCCGTGTTAAAAGATTTAAAAGCCGACTACAGTTTGGGTTTGGCACAATTTTTTGTCGCCAAGTTTAAAGAGCTGGGCGGAACGATCGTGGCCGAACAGACTTTCCAATCCGGCGACTCGGATTTTAAAGCCCAGTTGACTCAAATCCGCGGCTCGGCCCCCGACGCGATTTTTATTCCCGCCTATTACACCGAAGTGGGATTGATCGCGCGCCAAGCCCGCCAGTTGGGTTTGAAAGCCGTGCTCCTCGGCGGCGATGGATGGGACAGCCCGAAATTATTTGAAATCGGCCAAGCGGCGGTTGAAGGCGGCTACTTTTCCAATCACTACGCCACTGAGAGCAACAATCCGGCGACCATCGCGTTTATTAAAAACTTCAAGGCCAAGTTCAATGAGACTCCGGACGGCCTCGCGGCCGCGGGTTACGACGCCGCCATGGTGTTGATCGCCGCAATGGAAAAAACCACCGAATTGACCTCAACTAACATTCGCGATGAATTGGCCAAGACCACGGGCTTTGATGGCGCCACCGGAAAAATCACCATCAACAAAGACCGCAACGCTGATAAAGACGCCTTTATCGTGCAGGTCACAGGCAAAGCCCTTAAGTTCATCGCTCTCATTGGCCCCTAAGGCGGGTTGATGGAAGAGCTGATTCAGCACATTATCAATGGCCTGAATCTGGGAGCGATCTATGCATTGATCGCTCTCGGATACACCATGGTGTACGGCGTACTCCAGTTGATTAATTTCGCGCACTCTGAAGTCTACATGGTCGGCGCCTTTGCCTCGTATTATGGCGCCCGGCAATTTGGTTTAAGTGACAATCCCGGATGGGCTTCGTTTTTTATCGCTCTGCTGATTTCGGTGGTGACTTGTTCGATTTTAGGATTGTTGATCGAGCGCTTCGCCTACCGCCCGCTGCGGGGCGCGCCCAAGCTCAATACTTTAATCACCGCCATCGGCGTGAGTTTATTTTTGCAGTTCGCCGGCCAAGTGGTGTTTGGCGCCGATCCCAAAGTCTTTCCCGAAGTGCTGCGCGATCAGCCGCTGTTCACTTACGGCGAAATCCAAGTGCAATTGTTCGACGTGACCATTTTGTCCGTGGCAGTGGCCGTGATGTTTCTGCTCAATTATTTTATTCAGCATACGAAAATCGGCTTGGCCATCCGGGCGGTGAGCTTTTCAAACCGCTCGGCCACTTTGATGGGCATTAATGTGAACACCATCATCATGGTCACCTTTGTCGTCGGCAGTTCATTGGCCGGAATCGGCTCGGTCCTAGTGGGATTAAAATATCCCAAGATCGATCCATTGATGGGAACCTTGATCGGCCTAAAGGCCTTTGTCGCCGCGGTGCTAGGAGGCATCGGCAATTTGCCGGGCGCGGTCGTGGGCGGACTGCTGATGGGATTGAGTGAGGAAATGGTGGTCGGTTACCTATCGAGCACCTATCGTGATGCTCTGGCATTTGGCTTGTTAATTTTAGTTCTCCTGTTCCGTCCGTCGGGTCTTCTCGGTCAAATGAAAGTGGAGAAAGTCTGATGAAGATGTGGCGGGGATGGTTGCTGGTGATTGCCGCCGCTCTCGTGGTGAGCACGGTTTCGGAATTCGCGCTCAATGCGTATCTGCAACAGATTTTATATTATATCGCCATTAACATCATGTTGGCCGCCAGCTTAAATCTGGTCAGCGGATTTTGCGGACAGTTTTCGCTCGGCCACGCCGGCTTTATGGCCGTCGGAGCTTATGTCAGCGCCTTAATCAGTTTAAATTTTCAGCCGTTCGCCGATCCCCATTTTGCTTTTCCCTTTTACGCCTTGGCCGGCGGGCTGTGCGCGGCCGCCGCGGGATTTTTGGTAGGCATGCCTTCGCTGCGGTTGCGCGGCGATTATCTGGCTATTGTCTCGCTTGGTTTTGGCGAAATCATCCGGGTGGTGCTTCTCAACTTGGAAGTGGTCGGCGGCGCGCGCGGCCTTTACGGAATTCCTGGAGCTTCAGATTTTTGGGCGTGTTTTCATATGTTCTTTTGGGCCGGTGCGACGATTTTACTGTTGTGGCGCCTAGTCCACAGTTCTTACGGCCGGGCTTTTTTAAGCGTTCGGGAGGATGAAATTGCGTCCGAATGCATGGGCATCAACACCACCCGGATCAAAGTGAAAGCCTTCGTGATTTCCAGCTTTTTTGCCGGAGCCGCGGGCGCCCTGTTTGCGCAAACCACCAACTCGCTCAATCCCGCCAGTTTTCAATTCGTAAAAAGCGTCGACGTGGTGATTATGATGGTGCTCGGCGGAATGGGCAGCCTCACCGGCTCCATCGTGGGCGCGGTTTTGGTCACAATCTTGCCTGAGGCCTTGCGGCCCCTGCAGGAATACACCGGTGTGGATTTGCGTATGGTAATTTATTCCGCCACCTTAATTTTCCTGATGATCTGGCGGTCCGAGGGTTTGCTTGGCAGCCGCGAATGGACCTGGTTCTGGAGGCAGCGTGCTGCTCGAAGTTAAAGATGTCAGCATTCAGTTCGGCGGCCTTAAGGTCATCGAGAAATTGTCGGTGAATATCGACAAGGGCGAACTGGTCGGCTTGATCGGTCCTAATGGAGCCGGCAAAACCACGGCGTTCAATTTGATTTCCGGAATCTATAAACCCAAGACCGGCGATATTCTGTTTGAAGGCCAGCGCATCAATGAGCTTAAGGCCTTTGAAATCGCGCGGCGGGGAGTGATCCGCACCTTTCAAAATATCCGCCTGTTTCCCAACCTAAGCGTCGCGGAAAATATTGAGGTCAGCATGCATATGACCTGCGGCTACAGCCTGGCCACCACATTCTTAAGCACGCCGAAATTCCATAAGGTGGAAGAAGAGTATCGCGAGCGCGCGCTGGCCCTGCTGAAAATTTTTAATCTGGAAAAACTGGTGGATTCCCCGGCCGGGTCCCTGCCTTATGGAATTCAGCGCAAAATTGAAATCGTGCGCGCGCTAGCCGGCAACCCGAAATTAATTTTACTGGATGAACCCGCGGCGGGCATGAACAACTCGGAAACCGCGGAGCTGATGGCGCTCATTCAGAGGATCCGCAAAGAATTTAATCTGGCCGTGCTGTTGATCGAGCACGACATGAAGCTGGTGATGGGAATCTGCGAGCGCATCGTGGTGCTCGATCACGGTGTGATGATCGCGCAGGGTCTGCCTAAAGAAATACAGGCCAATCCCAAAGTCATCGAAGCCTATTTGGGCGTTGAGGAAACGGCGTGAAACCCATCCTCGAAGTGAAAGACCTGAAAGTAAATTACGGCGCCATCGATGCGGTTAAGGGCATTTCCTTTTATGTGAACACCGGCGAAGTGGTGGCTCTGATCGGCGCCAATGGCGCGGGCAAAACCACCACGCTGCGTGCGATCTCCTCGCTGTTGCCGCGGCAGGGACAAGTGCTGCTCGACGGAAAATCCACCGATAACATCGAGCCTCATGACTTGGTGGCGCACGGTTTAGTGCATTCCCCCGAGGGCCGCGGGATTTTTCTTAATCTGACCGTGGAAGAAAATTTGAAACTAGGATACTTCCGCCGCACAGACACGGCCGGTATCGCCGATGAAGTGCAAAATTGCTTTAAGTTATTTCCCCGATTGCAGGAGCGCTTCAAGGCTTCGGCGGGAACTCTTTCGGGCGGCGAGCAACAGATGCTCTCCATCAGCCGCGCGCTTTTATCCAAGCCGCGACTGTTAATGCTCGATGAACCGTCTCTGGGCCTGGCCCCTCGGGTGGTGCAGCAGATCTTTCAAATTATCCAAAAGCTCAACAGCGAGGGCATGACTATTCTTTTGGTGGAACAGAATGCCCGTATGGCCCTTCGAGTCAGCCACCGGGCCTACGTCCTCGAGACCGGTAAGGTGCGCATTTCAGGCGAGGGCAAGGCGCTTCTGGAGAACCCTGAGATTCAAGCCGCTTATTTGGGTCACTAATAGCCTTTTGCGTCAGCGCTATAACCCGTAGCGGGAATGTAGTTTACTTTTCTCTGATGCAACAACTGATCGGTCTTATCATCGTCATGTTTTTCTCCGCATCCGTATGGGCGGAAGGCTGTCCCGGCCAAGATACGGAACCGGCCTTGTCAGTTAAAACTGAAGCCGGTCCGACGTTGGTGTTATGCGGTTTTGAAGATCATGAAGTGGTGTCACCCACGGGCAAGCGCGCGTTTTCTGAATTTGTGATTTATTTCACCACCGCCACCAACAAAGAACCGCAAAAGTTGTTCAACTCCGAAGTCGCCGAAACGTTTTGGGCTAAAGGCACCGAGGGTAAAGGTTTGGAGCTTGAGGAAGTTTGGTTTTTTTCCGAACAGCCCAAACCCGCCATTTGGCGCGAGATCACCTGCGAAGCCGAAAAGTGCACGCTGAGCGCTGCCAAATGTGTATTCAGCATGAAGCCCAATCCGTTTCCCAAAGCTCTGGCTGATTTTGAAAAGAAAAAGAAAGCCAAAACTTTGGAGGAAGATGGCGAGGAATTGCTCGATCAAATCTGGGCTCAGGCTTTGCTTGGTGATAAGCCCGCGCAGACTTTTTTCGATGGCGACGCCAAAGGCCTCGACGACAACCTGACCGAGGTCTTCGACTCCAACAAAAAGAAACTCGCCGACCTCAAGACTCTCAACTGCCACTGAGGTCATAATGCCCAATACCTTTTATTCTGAAATGCCCGCGTTCGCAAATTTGAGCGATATGGTGAGCCCGGAAAATTACGTGGATCTGCCGCCCTCCTGGGTTGTCGTTTTAACCGACGTTAAAGGCTCCACTAGAGCCATCGAGGCCGGACGCTACAAAGAAGTGAACATGGTCGGTGTGTCGTGCATTATCGCCGCGCAAAACGTGATGGGAAAACTGGAATTTCCTTTTATTTTCGGCGGTGACGGCGCGACGTTTGCCGTGCCGGCCTCCCATCAAGTGCAAGTGGAAAAAGCCATGAGCCACGCCCGGCAAGTGGCGCGCGCGGATTTTAAAATGGATTTGCGCATCGCCGTGATTCCGGCCACTAAGGTGCGCGCGGCCGGCGGCGAATTGAAGGTGGCGAAGGTGACTTTGTCGTCCACCCAGTCGCTCGCGGTGTTGCGCGGGAGCGGCTGGTCCCTGGCCGAGTCGTGGATGAAGGAGCGTGAGGCTGAATTTTCGCTATCAGAGAATGTTCCCGCTGTGGGCAGCATGAGCGGCCTGGAGTGCCGCTGGAACCCGTTGCCCGCGCGCAAAGATGAAGTTCTGGCTCTGATCATTCAATCGCGCGCGCCGGGGCTTGGTGCGTTTGTGGTCTATAAGGAATTGCTCAACGAAATTTTCAAACCGGAGCGCAAACCTGTGACGCTGACGGAGCTGAAG
>JANMVK010000195.1:0-3278 GCA_031392725.1 Pseudobdellovibrionaceae bacterium | reverse complement strand
TGCGCGAGGCCTACGGCGCTGACGCCGCTCGCATGTACATTTGTTTTTTGGGTCCCTTCGACAAAAGTAAACCGTGGTCGACCACGGGTATCGACGGCGTCCGGCGCTTTTTGGACCGGGTTTGGCGTTTAGTGGTGGCCGATGACGGCTCCAACCTGCCTTTGACCGATGAAGTGCCCACCGAACTGAACCACCTGCTGCACAAGACCATAAAAAAGGTCGGCGACGATTACGAAAATCTCAGTTTCAACACCGCGATCAGCGCCATGATGATTTTGGTCAACGAGATGTACAGCCTGAATCTCAAGCCCAGAGCCGTTTTACAGCCGCTCGCGCAGATTTTAGCGCCTCTCGCCCCCCATGTGGCCGAGGAGCTGTGGAACCGGCTCGGGGGCAAGGGTTTGGTGGCGGTGGCTCCGTGGCCGGAGTTTGAGACTGCACTGGTGCAAGACGACACTGTCACCATCGGCGTGCAAGTCCTTGGCAAAACCCGCGGGGACATTAAGATTGGCGTCAATGCCTCCGAAGAAGAGGCCATGAATGCCGCGCGCGGTGTAAATGCTGTGAAAAATGCACTTGAAGGAAAAATGATTGCAAAAGTTATCTATAAACCCGGTAAGATTCTAAACATTATAGTGAAATAGGGGTGAGATTAGTCATGAGTGATTGGAATACAAAAAAATCGGCGGACCTGTACGGCATCAATTATTGGGGCGCCAACTTTTTTAGGATTAATGATCAGGGGCACGTGGAAGTCCGTCCGTCGGGTGAAAAAGGCCCGGGCATGGATCTCTATCACTTAGTTCAGGATTTACAGGAGCGCGGCATCCGCATGCCGATCCTGCTGCGCTTCCCGGACATTATCAAATCCCGTATTGAATTGCTCGCCGGCTGCTTTGCCCGTGCGACCGAAGAGGCCAAGTACACCGGCGTCTATCGCGGCGTTTACCCGATCAAGGTGAACCAGCAAAAACACTTGGTCGAAGAAATTTTAGAATTCGGCGCGCCTCATAACTTCGGCCTCGAGGCCGGCAGCAAGCCTGAACTCCTGATTTCGCTCGCCCAAATGGACACACCCGGCGCTTTAATTATTTGCAACGGCTTTAAAGATCAAGAGTACATCGAAATGGCTCTGATCTCGCAAAAGCTCGGCCGCAACACGGTGATCGTGGTCGACCGCTATTCCGAACTGCAGATGATCATCAATGCTTCGAAGCGCTTAAGCATCCGTCCCAATATCGGCTTCCGCTCCAAGCTCAACACGCCCTCCAGCGGCCGTTGGGCCGAGACCTCAGGCTCAAAATCCAAATTCGGCTTAACACCCTCTGAAATCGTGCGTGGCATTGATATTTTGCGCACCGAAAATATGTTGGATTGCCTGTGCCTGATTCACTTCCACATTGGCTCGCAAATTCCCTCGATCCAGGCAATTAAGGCCGCAATGAAGGAAGGCGCGCGCTTCTTCGCTGAAATTTACGCAATGGGCGCCACGGCTTTGAAGTATATCGACGTGGGCGGCGGTTTGGGCGTGGACTACGATGGTTCCGGCCGCTCCGACAGCTCCACCAACTACAGCGAGCAGGAGTACGCCAACGATATCGTGGCGATCCTGCAGTCGATCTGCGAAGAGAAGAAAATTCCGCACCCGGATATTATTTCTGAATCGGGCCGCGCTTTAGTCGCACACTCGACCGCTCTGGTGTTCGACGTATTGGGCAGCAATGAAATCACCATGAAGGAATACCTCCTGCCGACGCCCGATAAAGAGTCGCGTCTGGTGCAAGACTTGTTTGAAATCTACAAGTCGCTCAACAAGGACAACATCAACGAGTACTACAACGATTTGATCGAGAAGAAGCGCGACACTTTGCAACTGTTCACTTACGGGGTGTTGAGCCTTGAGCAGCGGGCGAAGGCGGAGGATTTATTCCGCGCCATCGCCACCAAAATCGTGTTTATCGCGCGCGAGAACTCCGAGCTGGAAGACATCCGCTACGCGCTCGAGCAGGAGCTGTCGGACACTTACTTCTGCAACTTCTCGGTGTTCCAGTCCCTGCCCGACTCATGGGCCATCGATCAACTGTTTCCAATTTGTCCCATTCACCGCATGAACGAACGTCCCGACCGGCGCGCGATTCTTGTGGATCTGACTTGCGACTCCGACGGCCACATCACCAATTTTATCGATGTGGAAAGCGGCGGCGGCCAGAAATATTTGGAAGTTCACGGCCTGGAACCCGGCCAGCCCTATTATCTGGCGGTGTTCCTCACCGGCGCCTATCAGGAAATTCTGGGCGACTTGCACAATTTGTTCGGTGACACCGACGCCGTGCACGTTTCGCTCACTGAGAGCGGCGGCTACCAGATTGATCACGTGGTCGAAGGTGACGACGTGAAGGAAGTTCTGGCTTACGTTGAGTACAACCGCGCGGACCTAATTGAACGCGTCCGCAAGGCCACTGAAACAAGTATTTTGAAAGGCACCATCTCACGTTCCGAAGCCCGGCTGTTGCTGGAGCATTACGAGCGCGGGTTGTCGAGTTACACGTATCTGACCGAAGAGTCAGCGATGCCTTTCATGCCCCAAAAGAACAAGGAGTTAACGAATGGCGCCAACGGTAGCGGGCCCGATCACCCAGTTCATCAACAATAATTATTTGCATTTCAATGCGGCCTCCTTGAAAGAGGCGTCCGAGGCTTACAAAGTTCATATCGACAACGGCGGCAAAATGCTGGTGACCATCGCCGGCGCCATGAGCTCCGCCGAACTCGGCATCTCGTTGGCCGAAATGATCCGCAAAAATAAAATTCACGCCATCTCCTGCACCGGCGCTAATTTGGAAGAAGATGTATTTAACTTAGTGGCTCATGAGGATTATGTGAGAATCCCCGATTGGCGGCAACTCTCGGTCGACGATGAGATGGCTTTGCTCGGCAAACATTTGAACCGCGTGACCGATACCTGCATTCCCGAAGAACAAGCGATCCGCCGGATCGAGAAGTTTATTCTGAACAAGTGGGAAACGGCCTCCAAGGAAAATAAATCCTACTTTCCCCACGAATTTCTTTATCAAATATTTAAGGACAAATCGCTCGAGCAGTTTTATCAGATCGACCCGAAAAACTCGTGGCTGCTGGCCGCCTATGAAAAAAATCTGCCGATATTTGTGCCGGGCTGGGAAGACTCCACCCTCGGCAATATTTTCTCGGGCCGCCTGATGCAAAAGAAAATCACCCGCGATTGTTTAAAGGGTGGACCTGAGTACATGGTTTCGCTG
>JANMVK010000194.1:0-4914 GCA_031392725.1 Pseudobdellovibrionaceae bacterium | reverse complement strand
GCGGTGCCGGGATCGGCCAATAATCTTTCGCCGGTCATGACCGTATCGGGCGCTCAGATCCTTCCCTACTTCGAACAATTTAATGGACCGTGGGTGGCGCAGAATGCACTCGATTTCTTAAACAAACTTGTGTCGCCGGCTTCACCGGCGGGTAACTGGGCGTTTAAGACTTGTACCGTAACGCCTTAGGCGTCGGATGTTGAAGGGAACTCTGTATACGGACATCGCAAAATCTTTCATGCTCATTTTTTTATTAATTTTCATGTCAATTTCTTGCCAGTACGGCGGGGCCTTCGGCGCTGCCGATAGAAGGCCTCCCTGTCTTCATTGGAAACAAGACTCAAAATTTTCTCAATGAGGGTCTCAAGCTCTTTTTTAAAGGAGCAGCGAGGGTTCATTTGAAACATTCGCAAATTCCCAACATTGCGTGCGATAAGAATCCCCCCCGTCTCTAAACGGAGGAGCTGTTTTCTAACCTGCGATTTCGGCAGTTGAAACGTCTCAGCAATTCCCGAAGTGTGGCCCTCGCCATAGTTGACGATATAAAGTAAAACCTTCTCGACTCTAAAAAACGGCACCTGCCCCGCGGATCGTTCAGGACCTTAGCAGTGGCTCCCGCGTCCGTGTCCACGGAATCGGGGAGGCTCACGCACAACAGATCTTCGGGAAAATCGATAATGGAGAATCGAGGAAATTTTTGCGGGCGCAAAAATTTGGAGGTGGCTATCAGAGTCGAACTGATCTGGCGGCTTTTGCAGAGCCGTGCCTAACCGCTTGGCTAAGCCACCTTTGACAAGAAAGGGCAGTGAATCAGATTCCGACCAAGTTGTAAACCCTTGGGGTCAGCCAAACATTTGATTCAAATCTTCGATGGGAACTGTGACCAGTTTCAGGGCCTCCTTGAAATGCTTTGGTGCTACCACCGCTGAATTTTCCTCGTCCGCCAGGCCTCTGGCCACCCGCAGCAAAGAGTTTTGCCGCCTAAATGTCAGGCGTAAATCGTCCACCCAATCGGGCAATTCCACCAGAACCTTGTCCCTTTTGCGTTTAAAGTCGCGCATCTCCGCCAACTTCTCAATGACCCACTTCACACTCACCCGGTCAGGAATTCTGGGATTCCACTCATGGGACAAAAGGAGAATATCAATCCGGTCCATCATCGGACCGCTCAAGCGGCGCGAGACCGACTGGCAAACATTTAACGGTCGCGGGCAGCGGTCGTTGCGGCCGGGATACATTTTTCCGCAGGGACAAAGGTTGGTGGTGCCGACCAATTGAAAGCGCGCAGGCATCCGTTCCCGCGCGCCCTTCCTCGCGATTTCCACATGCCCACTCTCAACCGGCTCCCGCAGATTTTCCAGTACATGCGGGTGAAATTCCAAAAACTCATCCATCAATAACATTCCACCGTGGGCGCGGGTCACCAAGCCCGGCTGAATGGGAAAAGATCCACCCACCATGGCCAGCGGCGTGACACTGTGATGAGGCTGCTCAAACGGCCGCCAGCGCAACTCCTCCTCCACCCCGATCCACTCTTCGCGTTCCAAAAATAAATCCACATCGGGCGCTTCGCTTAAGCCGTACAAAATTTTTGCCCAGGTCGATTTTCCCGAACCCTGCGGCCCCGCCAGCAGCACATGCAAGTTCATATGCGCCGCCAACAATAACGCCCGTGCCGCCGCACGTTCTAGTTTAAAATCCGGCGGCACGGGCTTGAGCCAATAGTTGTCCCAGTCAAAAAAGCGGGCCTTCTTTATGGGCGCCTCACTTTTTAGACTTTCCAACTCGCTCCACTCCCCCTCACGCAAACGTTCATCGACAAAACCGGTCAGCACTTCACCATCGGCCGCGCGAATCGCCAGCGGCAGATCGTGCGGCGCGATCACCCGGCCATCGAGCGCCACTTCTCCATATACATAGGCGCGGAGAGCCGCTTCATGCACCGCTTGGGGCAGCTGCTGGGTCTGCACCAAAAATCCCAGAGCGATGGCGAGCTCCACACCCGCGCTGCTTTTACGAAAATGATTGGGCCTAAGATTCACAATAATTTGATGGCCCTTCGGCCACGAATAGCCGCAGGCTTTCAAAGCCGATTTTAGTTTAATGCCGGCTTCTTTGATCTGCGCATCGGGCAATCCGACCACATGAAGATTAGGAATTCCCGCCAGCAGATGAATTTCAACTTCACCTTTTTGCCAGCGGCCACCATGATTGAAAATCGTCTTGATCACCATAGGTCAACGGCATTGCAATTTTCAGCACAGCCTTAAAACACAAAATTTCGATATTAGAGGTCTTCGAGTGTACGGATTCCGGAGAGCGGATGATTTTTATCGACCTCTTCACGCATCTTGTGCGACGTGACAGTGGTGTAGATCTGAGTGGTCTGCAAAGACGAATGACCAAGCAACATCTGAATGGTCCGCAAATCTGCCCCATTTTCGAGCAGCGCGGTGGCACAACCGTGGCGAAATTGATGCGGGCCGATGGGTTCGTCAAAACCAGCGCGGGCCGACCATGCCGCCAACCAACGCCACACGTCGACGCGCGAGGGCCGATGACCGCGATCATTAATCAAAATGGCCTTAGCTTCATCCTTGGCTAAATTCGGACGAATCTCCTTCACGTAAACCTTTAACGAAGCGAGCAGGCTCTCAGCGAGCGGCAGCAAACGTTCCTTACCGCCTTTACCTAAAACTTTAAGCCAAGCATCGGTGACATTAAAATCCATCAGATTCAAAGCCACCAATTCACTCACCCGGCAACCCAAACCAAACAGCAGCAGCAAAGTCATTTCATTGCGCGCGGCCCGGTTTACGTCATCGACTTTACACGCCACCATCAAGCGCTGAAACTCGCTCAGGGAGATGGGCTTAGGCAGATTGGGTTTCACGCGCGGCGGCCGCAGTTCACGCAATTCGGGAGCCTTCTCACCTTGCGATTCGATGTAACGGAAATAAGTGCGAAGTGAGGACACCACTCGCGCTTGCGAACGGGTCGACAACTGTTTGTGTTTCATGAATTCAAACAAAGACGCAATATCCCGGCCGGTTTTCTGAAACTCGGCGAACAACTCTAAATCGCGGCGATACGCCATCACTGTGTTGTGAGAGCGGCCCCGGACATGCTGCAAATCTTCGAAGAACTCAACCCAGAGCTTCAATACCATTGGCTTTATTACCAACAATTTTCAGGCGAATTGCAACAACTGAATTTTAGTTCTTAAATCCGACGAGTGTGGAGATCTTGCCGAGGTAGGCGCCGCTTGAGGAATACACCTTTAACTGAATGACGGTGTCGAGACTGCCGCCACTCACATCAACGGTCTTCACGATAATATCGCCGGTGCCCGTGCCGTTTCCGAGTGAAGCTTGATAACTGCTGTCCGCGATGTCGGCATCGGTTCCGGTGAATGCGTAGTAATTAAACTGATCAGATCCGGATTTGATGCCGATAATAAGAGCAGTTTTGCGGCTGCCGTCGGCTTGAGGAGCATCAAAAAATAAAACACGCGCGGCCGTGATGTCTTTGTAGCCAAGGTCGGCGGCGAGACCTAACCATTCGAAATTGAAAAATCCGAGTACGTTGGGAACCATCCCGATCGGGCTGGGGGCATCTGAGTAATAAATCGAAGCATCTGGATCGTCTTTGAGCGCGAGCGCCTCAGCGAGATTGCCGCTGCCTTGGGATTGCGCCTGCGCCTGTTCCATCTCGGCGATCACATTTTGCATATCCGCAATGGTGAGGCCTGAATTGGATTCACGCCAATGATTGGAGCACGCAGCACACGCCACGGTGGCAATTAGACAGGTGATCAGGCGTACTGGGTTCATATTGCTTCTTTCCCTCTTCGTATTAAGGGTATTGCGGACTCTATGCCCTTGTTCACGAAACTGGTAACTATTTGAAAATACTTCATTAAATTGTGGTTCAGGGGCCCCTGACCGCAGGCCTTGAGCTGTCAAACTGAGGGGGTTCAGCCAAAAATTGGCTCCCGCTCACTGATGTGCTAGTTAACCCCTATCTATGGTGGAACAAAACGCAAACCTCGCGGGCATCCTCGAGAAACTGCAGAGAACCAACCGACGGCTGACCACCGGCCGCGATCTTGAGTCCGTGGCGGCCCCAGTTGAACCGGTTCGTTTGATCCGCGAAATGCAGGCTTCAGAAATGATGGTGGATTCCCACCCGCATCTCCCGCACAAAGGCCTCACCATTTACCGCGCCATCGGCCAGGACATTCCCGATACGCTCTTGGAATTGGGCCGCTTGCGCGAAGAAACGTTCCGCACCGTGGGTGAAGGCAGCGGACTCAGCCGTGATATCGATCAATTTGATTCTTACTATGACCATTTCTGGGCTTGGGACAAATCGAAAAGCGAAATCACCGGCGCCTACCGCATCGGCCGCGTGGACAAAATTTTGCGCGAGCGCGGCCCAAGCGGCATTTACTCAAATACTTTATTTAATCTTGAAGACATTTTGAAATCGGATTTTAAAGCGGGAACCCTAGAGGCCGGACGCAGTTTTGTGCGCCCGGAATTTCAGCGCGGATTGTCGCTGCTCTACATTTGGACCGCGCTGTCGAAGTTTATTTTCGATAATAAGGAATATAAAATCCTGATGGGCCCGGTCAGCATCTCCAATGAGTTTCAGGACAGCTCGAAGCATTTGATGGTGAATTATCTGATGAAGCATCACGTGCACGAGAAATCCGCGCTGGTGACTTCCAAAAATCCACCGCAATTTGACAGCAATCTTTCGCCCGAGGAACTCACCTCCGTGCTCGATGCCTCGTTAAATTTAGCTTCACTGCAAGATTTTGTGAGAATGGCCGAGGGCAATCCCAAGGCGCAGATTCCACAACTGATTAAACTCTATATTGAACTAGGTGTGCGCTTTCTGGCCTTCAAC
>JANMVK010000186.1:0-2927 GCA_031392725.1 Pseudobdellovibrionaceae bacterium | reverse complement strand
TGGGGAGGAGCTGATTCCCCATACCATCCCCGCCGCCCTGGCGAACGTGGAAGGGCTGCGCCTCCGCCAAAAGCCGGATTGAGATTTTCACCAATAACCAGGTGATCTGCAGCGAGGAAGTGGAGCACGGCAATGTTTTAGCACCCGTGCTGTTCATCGCGGAACAGACGGGCCTCGATAACATCGTCACTACCTGTGAACTCGAAGACCCGATCCAGGGCGACGAGATTGTGATTCGTGCCACTTCGGTGGCCGGCGTGTGGGGCGGAGGCCTCGGCTTCGCCCAATCCAAGGTCGAGGGCAAACCCCGTGATCTAAGATTGCTGCTGCACTTTTAGTTTCTGGATCTTGAGGGTTCGGCGCGGTAGACCATCCCATGGCCCGCGCCGAACTTCTCTACAAACAAAAAATCAAAGCCTACCGCCGGCTCTATGAATTCACCCAATCACAATGCTCCGACTGCGCCCTCACAGACTGCGCGTGCAAGGACAGCATTTGCGCCCACGTGGAATCCCAAGCCTTAAAATCAGGAGTGAAGCTCGCGCGGACGGAACACCGCCTGCGTTTTATCGGCTGCGGCGGATGCGTGGTGGCGCCGCACTTGCGCGAAACCTGCACGATTTATTTATGTGCGCCTGCTCAATTGAAGCCGGATTTTCAAAAGGAAAAATATCTGCGCCTTAAAACTCTGTGCGCGAAGATCGACGAAAAATTAATGAACCTCGAAAACTAGAGGCGGTCGGACCAAACGCAATTGGGGTAAGTGCCGACAATAAGGCCGCCCGAGTCTTTGACCATTGCTGTATATGGATTGCCGCGCAGGCCGGGATTGGTTTCCGTTTCGGAATTCTGCCAGGTCAGATCCACCGATTGGCCGTTGGCCAGCGGATAATTAAAAATGGAAAAATCTTGAGTCAGGCCGTCGCGACTGGCGATTTCGCCGCTGATGGCGATTTCACGGGGAACGCCGATGGCGGTGCCGTTCAACAGAATAAAAGAAATCGTCAATTTTTCGGGATTGTAAATCAAAGCGTTGGAGCGTGAGGCGTCGTTACACTGAACATTGTTGGCTTGAGCCAAGGCACTGGCCACTAAAGTCATCGCACAAAGAAAAATCCGCATAACCGCTCCCGGAAAGAATTTACCGACGTATACAACCCCGGATGAGATGTTGGCTAGAGCACTCGAATATTTTTCACGACTGTATAGGCGGATGGCGAATTAGTGGCTCTCAGCTAGAACCATGGCGTTCTCAAGCAGCATGGTGATGGTCATGGGTCCGACCCCGCCCGGAACCGGAGTGTAGGCGCTAACGGTGTCGTCGAGTTCGCTCAACCGCACGTCTCCGCATAGGGATTTTTTTCCATTTTTATCTTTGCGATGCATACCTACATCAATCACCACGGCGCCCTTGGCAAAGTCGCCCCGGCCGAGGAACTCCGGCTGGCCTGCGGCCACCACCACGACATCAGCGTGGCGGGTGTGATCACTTAAGTTTTTAGTTTTGGAGTGGCAAACGGTGACCGTGGCATTGGCTTGCACCAACAGGTGCGCCATGGGCTTCCCGACAATATTGCTGCGGCCGACGACAACGGCGTTTTTTCCTTCAACCGGAATTTTAAAGTGCTCCAAAATGGCCATCACGCCCCACGGTGTGCACGGGATTGTGAGCGGCCGGCCCGACCACAAACGGCCGAGATTGGTGGAGGTCAAACAATCGGCGTCTTTGGCGGGCGACACCCATTCTAGCGCCTCATCGGATTTTAAATGTTTGGGTAGCGGCAATTGGATGATCATGCCGTCGACTTTAGGATCGGCATTGAGTTTTTCGACCGCGGCTTTGAGCTGTGCCATCGTGGTGTTTGCGGGGAGGCGCTCCTCGCGGGAGTACATGCCGGTTTGCTCGCAGGCCTTCATTTTGCCGGAGACATACACCTGGCTGGCCGGGTCATCTCCCACCAGAACCACGACAAGCCCTGGGGGACGGCCTTTGGAGGCTACAAATTTCTCCACGCGGGCTTTAAGTTTTTGCCGGCGCTGTTCGGCCACGAGTTTTCCATCAAGAATTAGCACGCGATTTTCTCCGGGAAAGGGCCACTTTAAACGATTTCAGGGGTTTGGGCATTAAGCTTATTGGGCTTTCTTGACCTGCAGCGGGATATGGCCTAAAAAGAATGCATCTTATAAAGGGGTTTAATCATGGCTGAAAAGGTCAAATTATCTGAAGACGGATCGAGCATCAATTTCGTCACCTCCGATTCCCTCCCCGCTTCCATCAAAAAATTCCGCCAGAGCCCTGAAATTGAGGGTTTTTACCGCTTTGTGTACGAAAACGATCTCCAGCGCGAAGCCTTCGACATCTTAGACCGCATCGTGGCCCGCCGTAAGGCAATGAAGGTCACTGCCCGCACCGAAAAAAAAGCAGCCGGTAAAGCGGCCAAGTAGTCCGGACCCCGGACCGCAATTTCCTCCTAATTCTATAATTCAGTACTAGAGCTTGCCCGTGGCTTTGCATTGATCTTAGTCACGGAGGTTCTATGCGGCTTTTTAAAAATCAAAAAGGACAGAGTCTAATCGAGTATGTCGTGCTGGTGGCCATCATCGGCGTGGGCACCGTGGTGCTGGTGCGGAAACTTCAGCACACGGTTTCCGCCAACATGGCCAACGTCATCCACGCTCTGCAAAGCGACACCAAACGGAAGAGTTCGTTTATCAAAGTCGATGAGAGTGATGTCAAAATGAAGGACTTCACCAATTTTATGAATGGCACCACGGACCGTGCAAGTGACAGTCAATAACTCACGCGGGAGCGCTTTATGGGAATCGTTGCCGGTGTTAGCTGTGCTCGGGGTGTTAATTGGTGGAATTTTACTGGCGGCCTATTTCTTGTTCGCAAGATCCTGGGTGCTCTACCAATCCGAGCAGGC
>JANMVK010000179.1:0-2778 GCA_031392725.1 Pseudobdellovibrionaceae bacterium | reverse complement strand
AGCCATGGCCCTTAGCGTGCACTCCCCGCAGGGCAAAGCCGGTTTCGCCCTGGTCCTTTTGCTCTCCCCGCAATTTAGCATCGCCGTATTTATTTTTAAAATGTCCGGAAAATAAATCGATCAGTCTTTGGTATTGTTTTTGTTCGCTGGCCGCCGTGTCTTCAGGCCGGTATTTTTCTCCGGCCTCGCGGTCAATTTGAAACTCGTAGAGAAACTTCTGCGCATTCACTTCAGCGGGCGCGCGTTGGGCGGATTTTGGAGCGCTGGAGGCGCAGGCGATCAGGAAAATGATCAAACCTAAAATGGCGATACGAATGGTCATGGCTGGCCCCCGGTTGATTCTTAAGTCTAATGAACATCGGCGGCAAATCAAGCGATAGCGGGAGTTTTAAAATTCGAATTTATACGACATGGAAAAGTGAAAGTCGTTGGCGTCGAGCTGATCGGCCGGCTGATAAACCGGGATTCCCACCGCTGGAGTGGAGGATTCCACCAGGCCCATTTGAATACTTCCATATGTGGCCAAATCGCGCGCGACTTCGTGGGCGGGCTGGGTTTCCTGTTTGGAAAAGGTTCGTAGGTCAGGCGTAACCGCCATGACCGGCTTCGGTGTGCGGATGTCTCTAATCATGCGCTTGATGGTGGCCCGGATCGGCGTGTAGGTGGTTATTTTCGCATCTTGGGGAGTGAAATTAGTCTGAGTAAATGACAACGCCACGGCTAAGGAAGCTAGACTTAATACCATGATGAGCAGCTGACTTCGCAATGGACCCCCTCCCATGATTCTAGACCGGTAAATAAATTTGGTAAATGCAGCGGCCTGATGATTCTCACAATGAGACAGTGCCCAAGGTCTCGTGAAAACAATCCCGGCTTCTCACGATAAGTGAAGAGTCGAATTATGTGGTCATTGGTCTTGGCGATATTATTGCCGTTTATCACTGTGAATGAAGCTCAGGCGGGCTCGAACGACGTGCCCAAGCCGGATTGGGGTTACATTCAAAAACGCTTGCAACAGGCCAAGCTGCCGCCGTCCTTCGTCGCCGATATGAAGAAGATTTATAACCCTAATGATTTTATGAAGATCCTCGAGTTGAATGTCCTGTTGTTCCTGCGCCAAACGGATTATCACTCGCCTCAGGCGACTGGCGATGCCGTGGCCGAGGTGCGCACGTTCGTGAATAAAAACAAATTTTATTTCGACGTCATTGAGAAGCAGTATGGGATTCCCCGCGAAACCATTTCATCATTGCTTTACATTGAGACCAGGCACGGCGGCAACAAGGGCTCGTTTCATGTGGCCAGCGTGTTTTTGCACCTGCTGCAGGCGGACCGCCCGACAATCCAGCGCTATTTAAAAGCGCGGCTGCCGAGCTACACGGCCAACTACGATAAGGGCATGCAAGCTAAAATCACAAAGCGCACCAAATTGAAGGCGGATTGGGCGCTAGCGGAAATCAAAGCACTGAGCCAGATTCACAAGAAAGACAAAAAACTTCTCAAAGTTTTAAAGGGTTCATTTTCCGGGGCGTTCGGTATGGCGCAATTTATCCCGAGCAGCTACAACGCCTTGGCGCGTCCGTTTAAGAAGGGCCACAGCCCCGATCTCACCAAGCCGGACGACGCGATCACCAGTGTGGCCCATTATCTGTACGTGCATGGCTGGCGCAAGAACCAGAAGAAGAGCCATAAGCGCGCGCTGATGCGCTACAATAACAGCGAGGATTATGCCGAAGCGATTTTGGGCTTGTCCAAACGGGCCACACCCTTAAAAGTCGCGGGCCGCCAGGTGCAGGCGGTGAACCTGAAGCCGAAGACTCCAAAGCCGGTTCCAAAAAATAGTGTGAGCCTGAAATTGATCTCGAACAAACCAAAAAAGAAGCGGTAGGAATCCCACCGCTCTTCTTGTGAAACTAAAATCTACCAGCCGCCGCGCGACTCGGTTAAATAAACATTCACGCGCGGAGGCGGAACGCTGAAGCCGCGCGGTTTGGAATTCACCGAAATCGAAGCCACATCTAGATCGCGGCGGAAACGGATGCGCAACGGACGGCGGTCGTCAGCCGTGCCGCCACGAAGGCGGTCACAAACATCGCCGCGGCTGCAGATGACGGTGATGTCGCGAATCTCGACTGAGGTTCCGCGCTCCACTTCAAACACCACGCCATCGGTCCACTCCCGCAAATTGCTGGTGACCGAGTCCCGGTCCCAGTTGAACGGATTGCTGGATTCAAAGTCGCCGATCAAAAAGTAGCGCTCATGCGGCCGCATCACTTGAGAATCCGCGCCGGCTAAAACTCCGAACACACTGACTAAAGTTAGAATTGCATATTTCATTTTAAACCCCCGATTTACCCGAAATTGTACTTTAGGGAGTCGCCATTCCGTCAACTACTTCCGGCACAGAGGCGAAGCGTATCGCTACTGATGCTTGGTCATGGTAAACGGACCAAATTTCTAAGTCGAAAACCCGCAATCGAAATAATAATATGATGTATGGCGCTACCAAGCCCCCTTGTTTAGGCGCCACGAGCCGGAGTGAGTCCGGCTTTTTTACGTTTGAAAATTAAGAAAAGAAAAAACCAAAAGAGGAATTGCTGCGGGCTCCTGCCCTTGTCCCTGCGGGACTCGACGCGAGTACGCGTCTCGCGCAAAAGTAGCATCATGCTACTTTAGTGAACCTCGTGGATTGATTCGCAGTTCTGTCTATGACCAACGCTACTCCGGCCGCATAATCCGGCCGCAGCCGAGGCGCTAGGAGCGAGCGCGGAGGCGTGG
>JANMVK010000177.1:0-2938 GCA_031392725.1 Pseudobdellovibrionaceae bacterium | reverse complement strand
GCGATCTTGCCAAGCAAACGCATTTCGTTGAAGCCATCTGGGAACGCTGGGGTTATGCCGCTCAGCTGGCCGGTACCGCCTTTATGATTTTTTTAATCTACGCCATGATCCGCGACAGTTTGGCGCTGCATTTACTCGATGCCTCCGAAACGGCGCTCAAAACTCAAGCGCAGGCCGTGGCCAAAATGAATCCGCGCCAGGCCTCGGCCACCAAGATCCGCAAATTTATCGCCGCGCAAGAGCAATTGGAAAAAGGCCGCAAGCAGGCCGAAAAAGTTTTAAAGATGAATTCCGCGCTCGATATTCTGGAATTGATCAGCACCAGTATGCCGGCCAAATCCCTGACCAAACTTGAGGTCAAGCGCGTGTCGATTCACAATGAGCAAGCCGAAGTTCATGGCTACACCTCCACCGACTACGACAAAGATACCATCGCCAAAGCCTTGCAAAAAGCCGCAGTCGGCGGAGTGGTGTCGTCCACGCAAAGCATGGTGCAATCTCCCGCGGGCCGCGTGCCCTTCGCGTTTAAATTTAAAGTTGTGCGCCAGGCGGGAGGCTAAATGGCCTTTGAAGATCTGCGCGAACAGCTGAAAGACCGCGCCGCCGAGGCCATGTCCAAACTGCAGGAAACGTCGGCCTTCAACACGCTCCGCGAACGTTACGAGAGCCAGACCCCGCCCGTGCAAAAAGCCGTGGTGGCGGGCGCCAGCCTGCTTATGGTTTTGATCGTGCTGATGTGGCCCATGAGTTACATCAGTTCCAGCTCCGATACGCTCGCGAAATTTGAAGAAAACCGCGAATTGATCCAAGGCTTGTTGCGCTCCAGCCGTTCGGCTAATGAACCCGCGCCGCTGCCGCCACCCATGGACTCCTCCACCCTAAAATCGAGTGTCGACGGAATTTTGCGCCAAAACGGTTTGCTCCCCGATCAAATCGGCGAAATGAATCCCATTCCGGAAAGTGAAATAAAAGGCTTAGCGCCTCCCGGCGTGGTGACCAACGGTCTCACCGTCCAACTTAAAAAACTAAACGTGATGCAACTTATAGAAATCGGCAATTTGATTCAGAACATGGCGCCGGGAACCAAACTGTACGGCGCTGATATCGTGCAAACCGCGGCCACCACTCACTACTATGACATGACCTTGCAAGTGGTGAACTTTGGCCTGCCGCCATTTGACACCGGCGGCGACGAGCCGGCCGACAGCAAAAAGAAACCAGGCAAAGGTAAATCCAAAAGCTCAGACGCGGAGATGGAATGAGATATATCAACGCGTTCTTTGGCTGGATGTGGCGGCGAAAATTATTCCTGACCACCATTGTCGCCAGCTCCATGCTGTTCGCCTTGTGGAGTTTTCCGTTTAATGATTTGTCCGATGCCGTTACGAGTGCCGTGTCTCGATTTACCGGCAACCAAGTTTATTTGCAGGCTCAACAGCTGAATATTCATTTGATCCCCCAACCGGCAGTGAGCGCCGACAATCTTACGGTTGAGACCACTTTGCCCCCGGTTGCAGCCACGTGGGCTAAGATCACTCCTGGAATTTTTAGCATCGTGTTTAATCTTTCCTCAGTTATCAAGGCCATAAGGGGCGATGCGGAAGCCTCACGCAATTTGCTTTCGCGAATTGATCTCAATGTTGATGCCGAAGGTGTCTGGGGCGGAGATGTGGCCATTGCAAAAAGCTCCACAAGAATCACGCTCAATGTGGAGGAAGTGAATCTTAAGGACCTAGGTGAATGGGCCGAATTGCCCATGAGCCTCCAGGGCCGCGCTAATTTCGCCACGGATATTCGCGTTTCAGCCGATTTACAACCCGAGGGTGACTACGAGCTTAAAATTGCTAAATTTGTAATGCCCGCGGCAACGGTCAATGTGCCCATGCAAGGCGCGGTGTTACCGGTGTCTCTGCCCACTCTCACACTGGCCGACGTGACGTTGAAGGGCCGGATGGTGGACGGCAAATTTTTTATCGAAGAAGGAATGTTCGGCAAAAGCCAAGATCCGGTTTACGGACGCATTAAGGGTCAGTTGGATATTCGTTTAATGCAGCAGCAAGGAACGCTCGTACCGCAGTTTGGCGAATACAGCCTCTCGGTGGATCTAACGACCTCCCCCGAAATTCAAAAGGATAAAACTCTGGCCTTAGCCTTTATTCCTTTGGAAAATGCGAAAGATGCCACCAGCGGTGGCGGGGCTAAATATCTATTTAAAGCCACTGGTGTTTTGGGCGGATTCCCCTCAATAACGCGCACTTCCACTTTCTGACATTCAACCTAGCACTTGACATCATTTCCAGGCGGAGTTTTATCTGATTGATAGATAATTGGAGGGGCATATGTCAGGCATAAATAAGGTCATTTTAATCGGTCGCCTAGGCGCGGATCCGGAACTGAAAACTGTTACCGGCGGCAACAACGTGGCGCGCCTGTCAGTGGCTACCAGCGAGAATTGGACGGACCGCGAAGGTCAGAAACAAGAGCGCACCGAATGGCACCGCATCGTGGTGTGGGGCAAACTTGCTGAATTGTGCGGCAAATACTTAGTTAAAGGCCGTCAAGTCTACGTGGAAGGCCGCCTGCAAACCCGTTCGTGGGAAGACAAAGAAGGCGCCAAGAAGTACACCACTGAAATCGTCGCCAACACCGTGCAATTTTTGGGTTCCAATCAGACTGCTGAGGCTCGTACGACCTCTGGCGATAATGATTTCGGCGCGCAAAATTTTGGTCCCGAACCCGCTTTTGACAACAGTGCGGATGAGATTCCGTTCTAGTTTAATTCTTTCACTCCTAAGTTTGAGCGCCTGTTCCGTTTATCAGTCGGAAGGGCGCAAATTTCTCGAAAAGCAGGCCTTTGAATACGCCGGCGTGCAGGCTCATCTTGTGAGCTGCCAGAATACGCAGGGCAAGGACGGCCTGACGCTGATCCACAGCGAGC
>JANMVK010000152.1:0-7777 GCA_031392725.1 Pseudobdellovibrionaceae bacterium | reverse complement strand
GTTTTAAATCGTGCTCAGGATTATTGTTCGCCTTATTTTTATTTCAGCAATTGCAGTGCTCTTGGCAATGGGCCAGAGCTTCCTTACAAATATTCCAGGATACGTTCTCCACTCCCCAATCCTCGTTATCTTGTTGGCCTTCAGCTTAATATTTCAAAATGAGAAATGGCAGATAAAGTAAATATCCTGCCAAACGATTGCAATTCTGGTTCCCTTGATTTCCAGGTACTCAACCATTCATCAGGACCGATATTTGTTCTTATAGCCAACTAATGCGTTTAATTGTGGTTCCCGATTCCAATTGGACCTTTGACATTAGCGACTGCTCTTCAGAACAACAAATTGTACCAAAGTGATCTAAGTTAATTCCTGGAGTTCTTCGGTGTAATAATGCTTGGAACAATAGTACTACTACTCTCTCTACTCCCTCTCCACCTTTTGACCTGAGTTTCCGCCTGTATTCTTCTCGTCTTGAGACGATTGCCTGGAACGGAACTAAACCATTTGAGAAATAATATATCATTCCAAAAGTAATTCATTGCACGAAACAGTTCCTGGTTCCATTGGCCATCAGGAATTGTCTTAGGTGGCACATAATTACTGGCTAGGCGCTTGCTATCTTTAAGTGTTGAACAAAAACTTTTTAGCGGTCCACAGAGTTGATAGCTTTTGGCACGGATTCCTTTTTTATAACCCTTATCGACGACATCAAGCCACTTTTTAGCTTTAAGCAATTTTATCCAATGAGAAACGTTTTGCTGATTAGTACCGATTGCCTTTGCAATGTGTTTCACCGGCAGTTGAATACTCTTAATTGCCAAGTCAGGCTTTCCCAATATAAATCGCAGAAGACGTTCTCGTTCCTCCACGGTTTTATTTTTATATGAATTAACAAAGGCCAGGAGTGCTGGGGGTAGCTGTCCATCAAAGAACACTATTTCTGTCGTAGACGGTTCCTTGTTTTTCTTTGGCTCTTCCTTAGGTTCACCATCTGCCTTTATTGATTCGATTCTTTGGATCACTGGGAGGGTTGGCAAACGGCTCATTATAATTTTGGCCATGCTCTCATTCAAATATGACTTATCCAGACCCTGCCTATCCGCAAACGCAGCCAACATTGGATGAATTTTAGTAAGGCATCTAATCGCCTCGGTTGTATTTGGGGGTCTTAATGTGTCTTTCTCAACTAGAAAAAATACTTTTACATTGTTAGAGAACGATCGAACGACAATTCCTTTTTCGCCATAAGCGGAGTTTAGCATGTCGAATAGATCATCGAACGAGCTTAAAAAAGGAGGATAATTATCGAAGTCTGCACAAATCAAATGCTGATTAGATTTAGAGTTCCATAGTCCGAGCATCGGCAGAGATTCTTTATTCATTCGGCTACGCTTCCAAAAATATTCTGAATCTAGTTTAACCCACCACTTATGCTGGTTGCCGGTGCGTATGCCCTTTTGAATTATGTTGTACTTTAGTGAACTACCATTCGGCAGAATAAAAAGGGGCTTGCGGTCATCGTTACCTACCAAGTATGCCTCCATCGTTTCACTGGGTAGCGCCATTCTCATTTCCCTTAGCGAACCTTAGTTGCGTTAAGTTGTATTTTCAGCCCACGCCTGTCTAGTTCAGCTAAAAGTTCTTCTACTGTATATGAAGCAAGATCAGCTTTTTTGATTGTTGGTAAATGGCGTTCATCTAGCACAATGTGCGGCAGCTTGGTCCTGTCGCGATCAGGATTAGAAAATTCCCGTTTATACGAATCCAAGGATTTCAGTGTCCTGCCGAACATGTGTGAATCATGCTTCAGGTCTACGATTGATTCTGATTCAATTCCAAGAAGATGCGTTCCATCCTCATTAAAAATCGGAAAAATCCAATGATGCCAGTGCAGCTTTTCTCGTTCATCGCGCCTTTCAAGACTAAAAAAGCCGAACTCACACAGATCAACGAGAGCTTTCCAAAAATCTGAAGCATCAACCGACTCGTCTTTGAACATGTTCCTTAAATATGAAAGCAGCTGAGGAATGTCTGACGATATCGCAGACCTGCGTCTCGTTGCCAGGAATCGAAAAAAAAGAAATGCCGCTCTACTTTCGGAAAGTAATTTGGGCAGTTTCTTTTCTATCAAACGGGCATTTGGTTTCTTCCAATGTCTCATGACTTTATATTAATATAACTTCGTATTAACTCAATAGTCATAATGTAATTTTGCACGTTTCAATGGTTTATCCCATAAATTTGTCTCATTTTGATACAGACATTAATACAATTTAGTAATTTATAATAACACGGTGTATAATTCTATTATGGGTGGAGAGAATTATGAAAAACCTAGAACGTAATCCTAATAATTTTACCGCTGCCATCAGATTGCCTGAAGGTATAGGGGAGCGGCTTCTTGGATACTTATCCGGACAATCAAGTCCATGCACAAAAAAGCAGTTGCTTAAGTCTGTCCCTGGTCGAAGAAAGTCTAAGTTAGCTGCACTACGTGCCTTAATTCTAGAAGGTCACATTAATAAAATTGGTTCGGGAAAAAAGGGCAATCCATTCTTTTATTCAATTGCCAATCCTGACAACCATACTGATGAGGAGATCATTATATGACTCCCCAACAGATAATCGAACACTTACAGGCTCAGGGCATTGAGTTGATTGCCGACAACAAGAAAATCAGGGTTCGACCTAAAGCTAAGGTCACCGATTCGTTGAAAGCATTAATAGCCGACAACAAGACGGTCTTGCTGGCATTTCTGGATGGCCTTTGTAGCAAACAGAATTGTGGTTCCCAGGCATGTAATGAAAAGGTTGGTACTGATTGTGAGCCTGGCATGAAGATGTCTAATGAAGACCTTAGCACAGTGGTCGCTCTCTTTAAGGTGTTATTGATTATAAAAAAGAGGTCCAAAGGGATTGGAACTGACAATTCATTTACGAAAAAGCAAAAATCGAATAAAAGTGAAGTGGCATGATGAAATCACGAATAACCGATTCAGAATGGATGGGCACCTCAAATGAAGCTATTGCTATTCTGCGCGTCAGCACCAAACGCCAAGAAGATGGTATTTCCCACACGGTTCAAGCTGAGCAAACTCAGGAGTGGATTGATAAACATAATCTTAAGATGGTTAAAACGTTTAGGATTGCAGAGTCAGCGAAAGATAGTGATAACAGAACGAAATATCATCAAGCAATTGAATGGGCTTTGAAAAATAAAGTACGCCACATCTTGTTTTATATGGGTGATCGAGAGGCTCGAAATCTTACCGACAATGAACAGAATGAAAAGTTGGTATTACAGGACAGGATTGTCATCCACTATGTACGTGATTGCAAAATTCTCCATAAAAATAGTCCTGAGTCTGATTTTACAGCCAGAGATTACCAGGCAGTTGGTAACAAGGATTTTTCAAGACGACTCAGGGTGAAGGTTAACGATGCTATGAGGCGGAAAGCCGAAGATGGTTGGTTTCCGAATAACCACGCGCCGCTTGGGTATGTTCACGAATATCTTAAAAATGCAGACGGGAGAAATAGAAAGCGTGGCACTATCATCGCCAGAGACCCAAACGAGCAGAATATCCGTCTGGTCAATCGAGAATTTGAGTTGTGTGCTCAGGGTTACTCAGTGGTTGCAATTCGCCAGCAAATCATTGACGAAGGTTATTTGCCGCCATCGTCAGTTAAAAAATACTCTAAGCACGGCATCGAAGGTCGTTTAAAGAGCAAATTCTATCGTGGCTTGTTTGATTGGCAGGGTGTGGAGTACAAAGGCAAACATGAGTTGATCATTCCCAAAGCAATCCTGGATGTCGTTAATGCAAGGTTTGGTCATAAAAAAATTCGTAGACGAGAGACAGAGGAGAAGGGCATTTTCTCAGGTGGTTGGATTAGATGTGGCCATGCTGAGTGCGGTATGCAGGTTGTTTGTGAGCACACCAAAAAAAAGATAAAGGGCACAGGCCAACAGAAAGAATTTCGATACTACCGATGCTCCAACTCCCGTGGAGTGCATAAGTCCATGAGGGGTATGTACATTGACGAGGAGGATCTGGTGCAAAAATTTGAACCAGCATTGGATATGATTTCGATTTCTGAACAGAGAGCCAAAGAGATCGCCGACGCATTGAATGAGGCTGATCTACTAGCGAGAAAGGCTATCGAGTTGGAACTTGCGGAGTACGGCAAAGCCTTGCAAGCCCTTCAAGATCGCCGTAGCAAACTCATCGACCTCAAGTTGGATAGTGGGATTAGTCCCGCCGATTACAATTTCAAGATGAAACAAATCGACGCAGACATGGCCCATTACATGAAACTCCAAGAAAATGCGCAGTACAAAATCACAGATGCTTGGAAGGTGACTGCAGAAATCGTGTTGGAACTCGCCAAAGAGGCGAAAGATTTATGGAAAGTGGGATCACTCGCTGAGAAGCTCGAAATCCTGAAACAGCTCTGTTGGAACCCGATTTTAGAAGGCGCAACATTGCGATACGACTTACGAAAGCCGTTCGCTACAATTGCAAAAATGAACGAAAGTGATGATTGGCGTCCCCTACGAGATTCGAACTCGTGTCTACTCCGTGAAAGGGAGTTGTCCTAGGCCTCTAGACGAAGGGGACTTTAGGAAAATGGTGGCTCGCGATGGACTTGAACCATCGACCCCTTCATTAAAAGTGAAGTGCTCTACCAACTGAGCTAGCGAACCACTGTAAGGCACTAAGGTTTCTTAGAATCCCGCAAAAGAGTCAACGGTAAAACCATCAATGTTGGCGCTAACTTGGGTTATGGGACGGGGAGTAATTTGGAGGTGACTGCGGGCCTCAAAATGCCCTACGCTCTTAAGTATATGCAATTCGGAGTGATGTTACTGATTGTGAGCGTCCTATCGTCGGCCGCCATGGCTATGCCCAGTGATTTCGCGGGCCTAAAGCTTGGGCAGAATCTTGGGGCTTCGAAAAAGTTTTTGCTCGAACGAGGGCATAACATCATCTATCCCGACGGCAAAATCCTGTGGGCTAAGGGCGAGAAAACCTTTAAGCCGGCCGATCTCCAGAAGACGATCTCTGGGGAGTCGAAGACCGGCCAGCTGTGCACTGTGAGCTTTGACCCGCTCACGCCTAAGACCAAGCATCCGCACATTCAGACGTTTAACTGTGGCGTGGTGAAGAGCAAAGACGTCAACAGTGACCGCGTGATCGATACGTTTATCATCAGCCATTTTATGACCGACAACAGTGAGAAGGCGTTCTATCTCACCTATATGTTCAACCTCAACACCGCCAAACCGGCGGGCGCGGGGCTGATTGGAAAATTGGGCGAGCCCGATACCGTGAACGCCGGGCAGACTTGTCCGAATTTTGTGAAGTCGGAGCTGAAACTCTCCGCTAAGAACTCCAACACCTGCTTTGTCGCCATTTGGCTGCCCGACGGCAGTGAGATCATGGCCACGGCCATCGGCCATGGAGTGAACTTGCAAAACGGCAAGATCGCGCGGCTTGAGTTATGGGATATGGACGCGCAGAAAAAGGTGGAGAGCTTTAAGTCCTCCAAGGCCGCCGACGATTTAGGTTTCTAAACGGCTCATTGTGAAACACACAACGGTCAAGCTGGTCTAGGTTTTGTCCGATAGATCAACGTGTCCCATCGCCGATTCCACATTCCATTTATTGTCGCGTTTCTGGCCGGTTTTATGCTCGCCTTTCAAAATTGTGGGGGCGGCGGGGGCGGTGGCAGCGAGGGCGGCGGCACCGCAAGTTTGGCCAGTTGTGATGCGCTCTCATTCACTTCACAAAGTGCCATGGCACTATCCACCTCAATCGATTCCAATACGTTAACGATGGCGGATTGCACAGGCGCAGTTGCCCTTTCAGTGGCGGGCGACGGCAGCCCTGAGCTTTTTAAAAATGGTGTTCTGGTATCTGGGATTTCAACTATCACTAATGGCGACACCCTTCGCGTAAGGTTAACTTCGAGCGCCTCTCAAAGCTCGAACTACCAAGCCACAGTCAGCGTCGGCGGCTCCGTTTCGATATTTTCAGTTACCACCGGTGATTTTACTCCAGCGGCTTTTACTTTTGTGCCCGCGACGGGACAGGCTCTCAGTACAGTTGTGACTTCAGCACAAACCACGGTTGCAGGCTTTGATGGATCACTCACCGCTACGGTATCAGGCGCGGGCGCGCCCGTAATATTGGTCAACGGCACTTCAATTGGGGCCTCAGCCCCGGTTCAAGCCGGTAACGCAATCTCGGTTCGCCTCACCTCAAGTGCGACGGAGAATGTCACCCGGCAGGCGACGGTGACGATCGGCGGAGTCAGCGCCACATTTGATGTCACGACCACCGGTGATGCCACAGCTCCTTCGATCACCTCGCTCGCTGTACCTGCAATTGGCAGTTACAAACAAGCAACAAATCTGGATTTCACCGCCAATTTCACTGAAGCCGTAACGGTCACCGGAAGTCCCAGAATTATTTTAAATATCGGAGGCGCGGCGAAATACGCGGCCTATGTTTCGGGCACTGGTTCGACCTCCTTGATTTTCCGCTACACGGTTGAAGCCGGCGTGAATGACGGCGATGGGATTTTGGTGGGGAGTTTCCAATTAAATGGTGGCGGCATCACGGATTCTTCCGCCAACCCGGCGGATTTGTCCTTGTTGCCGCTGATCACTTCCGGCGTGATTGTGGATACCACGGTGCCGTCTGTTCAATCGGCAACAGCCCCAATAAACGGCAACTATTCAGTTGGACAAAACTTAGACTTCGCTCTGACTTTCAATGAAATAGTCAATGTGACCGGAACTCCGAGGCTCACGCTCACGGTTGGCGCCGCTACAAGATACGCTAATTATTTATCAGGCAGCGGCACCAGCACTTTGCAGTTTAGATATGCGATTCTGTCAGGAGATACGGATACAGATGGAATCGCGGGGGCTTCAAACATAGATCTTAATGCTGGAGCTATGTCCGATATCGCCACCAATGCGGCCAATTTAAGTTTTACACCGCCCAATACGTCCTCTTTGAAAGTTCACGAAAATCCAAAGAGTTGCAAAGAGATCTTATCCGTATTGCCACTTTCGCTCGATGGCATTTACACAATTGATCCTGATGATGCCGGCCCGAACGCACCCGTCACAGCCTATTGCAACATGAGCCGGGACGGTGGCGGATGGACGGCAATCCTCAAAAACGGGTATGGCAATGGATTTTTACCGGCGACGGGGGACGGCAGTGTGACCGGCTGGGATTTGACCGGTGGCCCCTCTTACAACCTGGCGGATACGTCGATTCGCGCTATTGTGGGACCCAGTCAGAATTTTGATGTGATGGGCGATCAGGTTGGCTATGTCACGCCCAATACTACTGGAAACTTTGAATATGTGATCATCCGCAACTACACGGGCAATTGGCGAATTGACATAGACATGCCCGCGTCAACCACAACGACGGTTATGAATTCCTATCGGATTTCCGACGGCGCCTTGGCCTGGACCGGCAACCTCCAGTGTGGCGCAGCCGGCGGCGGGGGGCGGGGAATAAACTGCTTTACGGTTTTATCGAATAATCCGCAGGGCGGTGCCGGTTGCACGATCAATATGGGGACTTCTTCGGATGTAGGCTGGCACAATATATACATGTATAACTACAACTCGGACTCTTATATCTTCATATGCAATGGGGCTCAATACAGTTCATTCAGTGCATTCACGCCGACAGCCATGAAACATCGCTGGTACATTCGGGAACGCAACTAGTATCCGCTGGATTTC
>JANMVK010000083.1:0-1235 GCA_031392725.1 Pseudobdellovibrionaceae bacterium | reverse complement strand
CATCCACATCACCCCGAGCCTGCGCAAGAAACGCGGGCGCAGTCATAGCCGTACCGGCCACTGCACCAGGAGCTACCGGGATCTGGTTGACCGCGCAACCGTTCGTCGCGATCAAACAATGCGGAGTCGAGTTGAACGTAGCGTTTGAAGGCGGGCCCGTATAGTTCAGGGGCAAACCTGCGCCAGCTGCTGTCGCGAAATCCGCCGCGAAGCCATTAATATATCTTAAAGTGCCCGTGGGTGCATAACCAATCACGTTGAAGCTTGCGGCAAATGTCTGCCACTCAGCCTGAAATGCCCGCTCTGCAGAATACAGCGCTGACAAATTAGACTTTGCCTCTGATTGTTTAGACTTTGCCGTGAAGCGCTGAAAGTTTGGTACAGCGATCGCGGCTAGAATTCCGATGATGGCCACCACGACCATCAGCTCAACAAGCGAGAAACCTCTCGCATCTCTTATTGATACACGCATATTTAATCCCTCCGATTAACGTCCAATTTCTTCTTATTTAGTGTGCCCCAACAACCTTGAAAAGCAAAGCCCCCTGTGTAAGCAGCAACGTAGCCCGACCTAAGTTGAGAAACGTCCACAAAAAGGTCGTTCCGGTATCCACTTGATACAATATATAAGGAGCCATGAGCGATCAAGATCACCCAGAAAACGATGGTCAAACCATCACCAAGTCGAAACCCAAAACTGAGACTCCAGCCCTATTTAAAGTGCTTTTGTTAAACGACGACTTCTCACCAATGGATTTTGTTATATTGGTACTTAAAAAATTTTTTACTAAGACCGATGCTGAGGCGACGCGCATCATGATGGCGGTTCATAACGAAGGAGTTGGATTAGCCGGGATTTATACGTTTGAAGTTGCAGAGACAAAAGTCTACACCGTGAATGAGTTTTCGAGGAGACATAAGCACCCGCTTAAGTGTATTATGGAGAAAGAGTAAGGCCGTTTTGCTTGGAGGATAATATGCTTGATCCGAAGCTGGAAAGAATCCTCAATCAGTTACTCGAATCCGCAAAGTCCATGCGCTACGAGTTTATCAGCCTGGAACACGTGCTTCTAGCACTGGTGACCAAGGACGATGAAACCCAAGAGATCCTTGAAGCCTGTGGTACCGATCTGAAACTGTTGCAAAACAAATTGGAAGAATTCGTAAAATCGCACTGCCCGCAGGTCAGCGCGGAGTTTTTAAAACAAGATCCCGAGTGGCGACCCGAATTGACC
>JANMVK010000063.1:0-4270 GCA_031392725.1 Pseudobdellovibrionaceae bacterium | reverse complement strand
CCGCCGGCCGGAGTGCATTGTCCCCCATCCTGCAGACCTTCGTTACGGCTTTAAAAATTGGCATTGGATCTTGTTCCATGTGGCCATTCACAAAATAAATACTATCGAACATGCGTTGCGCGTCCCAGCCGGTGTCACGGCACATCTGCAGCGAAATGCGTTTCCACTCGGCGAATGCGGGAACGGCCATTTGGTGCCGGGCCAAGCGCCCCTTCCACAGCGAGGGATTCTGTACCCAAGCCAGCAAAAACGTCATGATGATGGAGGTAAACATAAGAGGCTGGCGGACCGTGGATTTTCGCGCATAGCCCAAAGCTAACATCGCCACCAGAGCCACAACCCAGTGGCGGGAGTAAAGGGCATAGTGAAACTCACTGAGGCCTTCTTCAAACACGTTCCACGCGAACACCATTAAAATCGTCAACATTCCGATCAGGTTAAACAAAAAAAGCCGCAGCGTGGTCGCGGGCTGAGAGAGCCAATAGCCACTTAAGAAGAGAGCGGCGACCGTAAACACCAATCCGTAGCGGAGACCGATGGGCGCGACAAAAATATAAAGCGCCGGCAACAGGCCAAAGGCGGCGCAAGTGACCAACGGCACGACCGAGACCCGCTCCGTTTTTTCCAGCTGCCCCTTTCCGGTCATCAACCATTCAAAAAAGCGGGCCACCAAGAACACCGGCAGTGCCAACGGCAAGGCATGGAGTAAGAAAATAAATCCATATTCGATCCGGTCCCACGGAGGAAAGTCCAAATAGGCGAAGAGCGAAGGCAACGCGTCCTTACTTTCTCCCGAGAAGCCGGGGACCCGGCCCCAAAGAAGATAAGGCAAAAGCGGAAGAGCACCGGCGGCCAGGCCGAGAAGGAAGGAGCGCGAAGACAGCCGCGGAAGGTTGTATCGCGGAGCAAAAACCTGCAAAAACGCGAGCGCACCGGTTAACACGACAGCGGAATAATGAAGCTGAATGCTCAACGCGATAAAAAAACAAGCAGCGGCAAAGGCCAGGGATCTGGCGCGCGCCGACGGGGCCAAAAAAGACTCGCAAATGCAAATGATCGCGAGGACCAAAAAAAACACCATATAGCTCACGTTCAAAAACACGCCCAAATAGTTTTCAAGAGGAGCCGAGAGAATAAATAAACCGGCCCAAATCGCCGCCGCCGCACGGCCAAAACGCGAGAAAAAGTAAAGCGCTCCCACACTGCAGGCGGCCGCGCTCAGGCCCACCAGAAGTTTGAGCGCCGCCATCCAATGGTTTTGGATCCAGAGCGCCGCAGCCAATAGCACGTAATAAAATGGTCCCGGCAAATGCCCGCCGCCGGTCGTCTCAGGTCCGAAAAAAATCGACTGCCCGTCCAATAGACTTTGCGCCCGCGCGAGATCCCGCGTTTGAAATGCAAAGAACCGGAAAAATCTTGTGATCTCGACCATATCGTAGGCCCAAAAGGCAAACAGGAATAAGATCAAGGCGCTGCCAAAACGTGCCGCAGGTTTCATTAAAGATGAGATTGACGTATTCCCTCTCAGAGCACAAGAATTAGTCCTCAAGGAAGGGAGCTCTGCGATGCCACACATAAAAATACCTGAGGGGCTTCCCGGAATCCGCGGCCTCTTTGCCGTTCGACCCGAAGCCGCCAAACCTCTAAATGCGCTGGTCGACGTGCTCCTCCGCAGCACCGAGGGTATGTCTCCCGGCGAGCGCGAATTGATCGCGACTTTCGTTTCTTCGCTGAATGATTGTTACTATTGCCAAACGACTCACGGCTCGATCGCGGCCGCGCACTATGAGGGCAATGAAGACCTAATCGTTCAAGTGAAACGCGACTACAAAAGTGCGCCAATTTCGGAAAAGCTGAAAGCGCTCTTGGGAATCGCGGAACTAGTGCAAAAGGGCGGCAAAAGCGTAACCGCGGATGCGATTGCAAAAGCCACCAAAGAGGGAGCCACGGACCTGGAGATTCACGACACCGTTCTGATCGCGGCGGCGTTCTGTATGTACAACCGCTATGTGGACGGTCTGGATACGTGGGCGCATCGTGACGCCGAGATGTACCGGACCCGCGGCGCTCAGGTCGCCAAAGCTGGATACACCAATGCCAATCTTGAACTTATGAAGCCCAAGGCCCCTTAGGCGTTAAGCCGATTTTCGCAATTTGTACGGCAGAGCCGAATCAGTCTTGGGCGGTTGAAATAGGAATTGCTTCACGGTTTGGTTGTCCGAGCGCCAAATTACATTGTCGATAAAATAATGATGGATATTAATGAACAATAAAAACGCCGCCAAAAAAGGCGTGGGTCCAAGTCCGCTCACCAATCCCTGAGCGTCTAGCGCCTTCGGAATAAACTCAAATGTGAGAGCACCTAATACCGTGGCCTGCAGCAGGAATCCGACAAACTTATTCATCCACGCGCGGGTGCGCTCCTTGCCTTCCAAATCCTGAATCTCATGCGCCACTTGATTGCGTTTCAGGGACCACACAAAAGCCATGTACTGGAGTGAATGGAACAGCGGGATAAAATAGGCAAACGCCGGATGAATCGCGGCCGGGATATACCACGCGTAGAGCGCGGCAAAGGCCACGACGCCGGCGGGTGGCGGCTTAATTTTGGTTTTTTGGTAGCGCTTGATTTGCATCACCACCAGGGCCGCCAAGGTTGAGAACATGACCGTGTAGGTCGCTTGCAAGAACCAGGGATCCAAATTCAAACGGTAGTGATTGATGCCGTAAAAGGCGAAAGCGTTAGTGCCATCGGAGACGCCGTCCCCGTATCGCACTTGGTTGGTCAGCCACGACATAAACCAAACGGAAAATAAATTGACCAACAACAGCCGGCGTTCAAAGCCCGAGTAATACATTTTTCGTTGCGCCGAAGTCACAATCACGCAGCCAAAGATTTGCTTCACATAGTGCCATCCCACGAAAAAAAACATCGCGGTGATCACATGGGACATCATCATTTGATTGGCGGTGGCCAATGCGAAGATGAGAGCGCCGCCAATGATCATGGGAGCCACGACCGCCGCCCAAAAATAACGCGATCGCTTCATAATTTCTGCACGGTAGTCGCCATAAAGTAAAACGTAAGAAGATAAAAAATGCGGATGATTAACTACAAACGCCAATGAGAAGGCCACCTGGGAAATCATGTAGAGTGAAGCATTCTTGTCGACCACCGCCCAGAACATCACGCAGGCGATGATGGAAAACCCACCCATCATAAAAACGTCCATACTCCAGTAGCTGTCATTTCGCGGCAAAACTTGGGCTGTTTTCATAGGCAACTTATCGGCGGGCCTAGGCCCGCGATTAAGTGTTCAGGACCTTGGCCTAGCGGGCGCTCGCGACCTGATTCCTATTCCGTCGTGCTGCGGCGGCCAGTCTCAATCCAGCTTGCGCATGGTTGGGCGCGTTCCAAGCGTCTAGGTCAAAAGCACCCGCGGCCAGATTATCGCCCCGAATCACGGCCTCGGTGCGGACGGCATTGTAGAACGCCAATTTCACTTCCGGATTGTAGAGCGGATCCTGCGCGCGCCAAGCCCGGCAGTAGCGATTGCTGGTGAGCGCCGCTGAAATTTCCTGGGCGCCGGCGTCCATGCACACACCGTTGTTAAATTTCTTGCATTCTCCCCAGAAGAAATCAAAACGTCCCTCACGGTTAAAGTGGCGCGGAGAACCGGTGTCGTTCACAATCATAAATCCATCATGGATCATCTTATTGGCGCCGGTGCCGCATTTTTTTCCGACCAAGCCGGGAAAGAAAATAATTTCGCCGCCCCGGTGATAGCTGGTTCCCGCCGCGAGACTGCGGCACGGATGCGTGCAGTTTTCATTTAATCCATAACCCACGCCGTTTTTGCAGAAAGCCAATTTATAAGGAACGCTGGGTTTGCCGGAGTTGGCGATGTACTCCACGCCATTTTTCCAGAAGCGGCAAACCCCTTCCATATTGTGACAGGGCCCTTTGGCGAATGATTTTAGCAGAGGGACATAATAGACAGTCACAGTCGAAGCGCCCCGAACTTTTCCCGGCGTTCCCCGTCCGCAAACCGCGCGCATATCGCGTTTGCCCAGTTGGCCCAGTTTCGAAAGTGAATCGTCGGCCGAAATTTCCTTGCGGCCAAGCACTGTTCGCTGCAAAGCCAATAATCCAATCTCAAGAAAGTTGGCCTCGGACGGAATATACCCCTCGAGGAAATTCAATCTCGACTCTTGGTGAGCCTGCTCCTCTTGCCTATCGTAAGCTCCATGAGCGGGCCCTACCGCAAGC
>JANMVK010000059.1:0-1675 GCA_031392725.1 Pseudobdellovibrionaceae bacterium | reverse complement strand
ACACCCCGCGCGCCGTCGAGGACGGGCTGCTCAAGGCGATCCCGGAGGCGTATCTCCGGCATGCGCATCACTGGCTGATCCTGCATGGGCGCTATGTGTGCAAGGCGCGCAAACCCGAGTGCTGGCACTGCCTGATCAGGGATATCTGCCGGTTTTCGCCGAAGACGCCGCCACCTGCTTGAAAATGTGCACGAAATAGGACGTGGCCAGGAGCGGCGCCACGAGATTGACCAGCGGCACCAATGCGACAATTCCCAGCAAGCCCACTTTGGCGGTGGAGTGGGTGAACTCATAAATATAAAAAGGCGCAGCCACCCAGGAAATGCACGAGCCGAGCATGCTGACCAATTGCCCGAAAAACAGCCATCGGTACTGCGGATATTTTTTTAGCGGGGAAAGGTCGAGAACCACCGGCTGAATATAGTGAAGTTGGACTTGTCCGGCAACCGGCTAACCAAAGAATCCAAAACAAATGAGCTTAAGGCTGCCGTTGGCCCTCAGGTTGCTTTTGTTCAATCTTTTTACCAACTGTTGAGTTGTAGCTACAAATGAGGTACATTGTTTATGACTGGGCTTAGCGGAAAACGCTGGTACTTCTTCTTTTGGGACGAGTACAACGAGGAGCATTTGGCACAGCACGGTATAAGCCCCACGGAGGCTGAGGAAGTGTTTTTTAATCGGTACATGATCACGCCGAATAAAAAGAAGTACGGAGCCAAGAGATACCGAATCGATGGCCGCACCAATCAAGGTCGACGGCTTCGGTTAATTTTCGAAGATTTGGGATCTTCTCTCGCCCGGATTTTCACAGGATGGGATATATGAAGAAACCTAAAGCTAAGGCTTATAAATATGATCAAAATGAATGGGATGAATTAAAATCAGTCACCGTAAATCCAGAGAAGAAAAATTCTGGAATTTCCACAAGTATTCGTATTCCCAAGGACATGATCGCCAAACTCAAGCGGGTTGCGAAGAAGAAAGGTAACATTGGCTATCAAACCTTGTTGAAGATTTGGATCGCCGAGCGTTTAGAGAAGGAAACCGCCTGAACCGGCTCAATAAAAAAAGCCCGGGTGCGGGAACACCCAGGCTAGAGACGTTTGTGGATCCTTTGGTCGAAAACTAATTCAAATTTATGTTCGAGGCGCGGCTGATCAGACGGTCAAATAAGTCCAACACGTCTTTCTCGGGCTTGCTCAAAGCTTCATGCTCACGCTGCTGATAAACTTCCAATGTCCGGCGCAACATGCTCTCGGCAAAACGGCCGAGGCGGTTGACATCAAGCAGGTCGCGGGCGGTGAGGACCACGTTCAGCAAATTGAGTTCATCGGTGTCGAGCATCACTTCCAGCCGTCCGACAAACACGCGGGTGAATGGCGGGCTAGGCGTGATGGTCACCGGTAAAATCGTGTCTACTTCGCGGCGCGGAAGAACGTATAACAAACGCAATCCCGGAACGCGCAAGTAACCGTGGGCCCAAGTGTCGATCATGGCTTTGGCCTCGGCGTCGGTCAGGCCGGCGGCCTTCACGCCGTCTACTAGAGCTTGATGCGCGGCCTCTTCCAGCAGCACTTTTCCCCCATTGTGATGGTTGCGTAGGCGGCGGATCATTCTGTCAGTGACACTCACCACTTGGCCGTCAGCTATAGGGCCGATGGTGCTCAACTGCGTG
>JANMVK010000048.1:0-3265 GCA_031392725.1 Pseudobdellovibrionaceae bacterium | reverse complement strand
ATTGAAGGTACGCCGTTACTTTCCTGTAAGCATGGCGTTATTGGAGTCGAAAATGTTGGTTGGAGCTGAGCGCACCTGCTGGAAATGCAATTATCGAGGACAGTTTCGGCTGTCCTCGTTTTATTTTAGCTGGTTTATCCTCAACGCAGTTTTTTTAATTATAGTCGGCTGGTTCCTCTGGGATGCTGGGCTTGAGCAGCCGAGGATGCGCGTGATGAGTCAGTTGTTTGGGCGGGCGTTCACCAATATGGTCATGATCTTCAGCGTAAGCGCAGCTCTGGCCTATTGGTTTGTGAAGAAGCGAAAGACTTTTTTTAATTGTCCGAAATGCCATATGCCCGAGGCCGGCACTGGTGATGGTAAGGTTTAGATCAGTTCGTCTGTTGTCCGATGCCGCGTTGCGGAGTCGCTACGAGGTAGACTGTCGACAGCGCTTGATCTCAAATTTAGATCTTCTGCCCCAAACAACAGCGGAAACCCGCGCCACTCGCGCTGCACTTCCACGGTGAGCTGGCCTTCAGTCTGCACTAATGAGGTAAAACACTCGATAGCCCACTAGTTTGCGGCCAAGGCGAGAACTAGTAGCCAATAGCTGAAGGAAACAACATTTTGCGGCATTTTGTTGAGCCCCCCAACGACTGTCTAACAATTGACCAGGCACTTCTGCGCCCATTCAAATGGTTTATGTTGATTCTAGTGGGGCTTTTTCATTGCTATTCAGGCTTCGCGGCGCAGCCGGCCCCAACCGCTTACGCCCCATTTCTTGAGCCCATAATTGAATTCGAAAGTCCCGGTGACCTCACAGCCCAGGAGCAAGAACAGTTGCGCGACAATGTGCGGGGCGCTGTTTTTGCGTGGCACCAGGTGCTGCTAGTTAAAGGGCCACTGCGAATTCGGTTGCGCCTCACTGATGTCAACCATCCCGGCGCCCAAAGTGCCAGCTTGAGCAATATTGAGATTCGCAAAGAACAGGGCCAGGCTGTGGTCCAAGAGAGCGCGGCCTATAAGATCGTCACCGGGAATTCGGCCAACAGAGACGAAAATGATTTGGTGATTTCAATCAACCCATTCTTCTTGAAAAACGAGCTGTGGCTGGATCCCCAACCGTTTATCCGTCAGGAACCGGTGCCTCGCGAGCGCACCGACTGCGTCTCCTTGCTGATTCACGAGCTTTTTCATACCTTCGGTTTCAGTGGATTTCGCCATTTGGAAAGCGCAAGGGTCAAAGACACAACGGTTAGTCTTTTCGACCGGTGGGTGGTTGCCGAAGACCTAAGCGGCGTATTTTTCAATGGCCCCTACACCACGGCCATTAACAATGGCCGTCCGCTTGAACTCACTTCGACCAACTCATCACAAAATATTTACCACTACGGAAACCGGCACTCGACCCAACGATGGAGCGGCGAACTGATGAACGGTATAGAATTTTACCGTGGCCGCCGGTACACCATCAGCCCGCTTGATCTCGCCATAGCCAAAGATATAAATCTTCCCGTCCGATAAAGATCATTCAATCTTCCGTCCCATAAACAACAACGGATATCCGCGCCACTCGCGCTGCACTTCCACGGCAAAGCCATTCTTGCGGTAAAACTCGGCGTTGCGTTGTGACGGCGAAGTGATGAGATGCACGCCGGGAATTTTCTCCGCCACTAGACGCTTCACCAAATCCTCCACCAGAGCGGCTCCTACGCCCTTGCCTCGCGCATCGGGGTGAGCGTTCATATGCAGATGCGCGGGAAACTCCGCGAACTGATCAGCGAATAGCGCGTAACTGGGATTGCGGCTTTGATAAAACGCCAGCGCCTTTTGACTGTCGGGTGAACACATCAAATAGCCGAGCAATTTTTTTCGGCCCCACGCGAGTAAGATCCACTCCGGATAATTGCGGAAATAATAGCCCGTCCATTTTTCGAAGAACGCTTCGTTCTTCACCGGATCTTCCGTCACGTTCTTCGGGTCGGCCGATAGAAAAAAGATCTCCCGGATAAGGGGCATTACGTTAGCCGCGGAATGGTCGGAATATTTATGGATCTCCACGTTAAAATCTTACCTGTAAAGCTATAGGGACTGCAGCCATGGCGGCGCCGCGCATTAAAAAATGTCAGACCCTGTAAAAGGCACAACCGGAGGCGACCTTAGAGATTATCTTGTGATTTGTTACCGTAGTGAAATAAAAATTACTTACTAGGGGGGCTTAGTAACTTGGACAGTCAAGCCAAGGCAGCTAGAGGTGTAGCCGACGAACTCTTTGAGTTGGGTAAACTCAGGGGCGAGATCGGGGACTTCCAGACGTCCATTCTAAAACTTGAAGAGGCAGCTAAGCTGTTTGCTGAATTGCGTGAGCACCGCCTGTTTATCAAGTGTCTCACCCTCAATCTTCGCATGTACGCGGAAATGGAAGATGTGAAGGGCGTGCAGTCGGTGAAAGACCGCCTGTATGACTACGTCACCAAAGAAAAAGTCGAACTCAATTCCACCACCTATTACACGCTTGCCAACGTTTGTTCTTACCGCGGGGAATACGCCCAGGCCCTGGAGCATCTCGAGCGCGCTTTGGCGCTGGCTCTGAGCGAAGATTCCAAAGAGGACATGTGCTACGCCATTCATGGACTAGCCGCGGTCTATTGGAGTCTCGGCCGCACCGAGGACGCACTTAAAGAAATTTATAATCTGCGCGTGTTCTTCCAGGTCATGAAGTTGCCCGAACTTGAAGTGTCTTCGCAAATTTTGAACGGTTACATTCTGGTCAGCATGAAGCGCTACGATGACGCCGTTGAAGTTTTCTGGAAGGCGTTTGAGGCGCTGAAGAATCAGAAGAATATGTACACCTATTGCAGCCTGCTGTTTGCCATGGGTTATGCCTACACCGAGGCCGGCGACACTGATATGGCGAAGACCTACATCCGTCTCGCCAATCAGATGGCCGACCCGCAAAATTTTGTGTTCTTGCTCCGGAAGATCAATGAGCTCAACCGCAAGATCTCCGGCAAGAATGAAAATCATTTCGATTTGGTTTTTGATTCCACGTCCAATTCCGTAATCGAGCGTAAGAAAGGGAAAATTGACTTCAAGAATCAGTTTATCCTTCTCGATATGCTCAAGTTGTTTTTACGGACCCCAGGAGAGGTTTATTCCAAAGAGGCCTTAGTTAAAGCTGTGTGGAAGCAAGAGTATGATCCTTCGGTTCATGACAATAAAATTTACGTCACCATCCGGCGCTTGCGGCGGATGATCGAACCCGAGGGCGCGGCTTCGAAAT
>JANMVK010000041.1:0-3773 GCA_031392725.1 Pseudobdellovibrionaceae bacterium | reverse complement strand
CCAGGATATCGCGTTGGGCGTGGACACCACGACTTCGGCCTCCAGAGAGCAAGGGGCGGGCGATCAGGGGATTATGTTTGGATATGCCAATAATGAGACTCCTGAGTTTATGCCGTTGTCGATCAGCATGGCTCACCGGCTGATGTCAGACCTCGCTATGATGCGCAAATCAGGCAAAGTGGACTTCCTCCGCCCTGACTCAAAGAGTCAAGTGACCGTTGAATACAAAGACGGCAAGGCTCACCGGATCGACACCGTGGTGCTGTCCACGCAACACACCGCCAATGTGGATCAAAAGAAAATTAAGGAATATGTAATTGAAGAAGTGGTTCCCAAGTCGATTCCGTCACAGTGGATTGATTCAAAAACCAAGTTTCATATTAACCCCACGGGCCGTTTTGTGGTCGGTGGCCCGCACGGCGATTGCGGCCTGACGGGACGGAAAATTATCGTGGACACTTATGGTGGCCATGGCGCCCACGGTGGCGGCGCGTTTTCCGGCAAAGATCCCTCGAAAGTGGACCGTTCGGCGGCCTATGCGGCTCGCCACGTGGCCAAAAATATTGTGGCCGCGGGACTCGCGGAAAAATGTCTGGTGCAATTGGCTTATGCGATTGGCGTAGCTGAGCCGGTCAGTGTGATGGTTCAAGATTATGGAACCTCGCAAATGGGCGGCGAAGTGCTGGCCAAAGCGGTGGGCAAAGTGTGGAGTTTGAAGCCGGCGGCGATCATTGAACAGTTCGACCTGCTCAGACCCATATACCGTAAGACCACTAACTAACTATGGCCACTTTGGCAGGAATATCCCCGAATTAACCTGGGAGAAGACCGATAAAGTTGACGCGCTTCGCGACGCGGTGAATACACTCAAACGAATGTAAGAGACCTGCCCTTAACGTATGGTAATGGTACTTCGTTATGTCGAAAAAACTGGCGACCACAATTTATATTACCGAGCAGCAGCAGGCGATATTAAAGGAACTCAATCAGCGTTCTAAAGTGCCCGTCGCCGAGTACATCCGTCAGGGTATTGATTTAGTTATTCAACGTTATCGTGATCAGCTTCCCGGTCAAATGGATCTGCCTTTGGGTCACGACCCCACAGCCGTGAATATGTTTATCGCCAAAGAGTAGGGAATCCGTTCTAAATGCAGCCTGAGATGATCCGAAATTTCTCAATTATCGCGCACATTGACCACGGCAAATCCACTTTGGCCGATTGCTTATTGCGCGCGACTAAGACTTTGAGCGAG
This sequence comes from Pseudobdellovibrionaceae bacterium, assembly GCA_031392725.1. Taxonomy (GTDB): domain Bacteria; phylum Bdellovibrionota; class Bdellovibrionia; order Bdellovibrionales; family UBA1609; genus JALHOQ01. The sequence goes on along the minus strand of JANMVK010000041.1, from coordinate 2,520 downwards.
CGCCAGGAGAAGGCACAATTTCTCGACAATATGGATCTCGAGCGCGAGCGCGGCATCACCATCAAAGCGCAAACCGTGCGGCTGAACTACAAAGCCAAAGACGGCAAAGAGTATCAGCTGAACTTAATCGACACTCCCGGGCACGTGGATTTCTCCTATGAAGTTTCGCGGTCCTTAGCCGCTTGTGAGGGCGCGATTTTAGTGGTTGATGCCTCGCAGGGCGTGGAGGCGCAGACTCTGGCCAACGTTTATCTCGCGCTGGCCAATAATCTGGAAATTATTCCGGTGCTGAATAAAATCGACTTGCCGGCGAGTGATCCTGAAGGTGTAAAAAAACAAATCGAAGACGGCATCGGCCTCGACGCGTCCAACGCCATTTTGTGCAGCGCTAAAGAGATGATCGGCATTGATGAAATTCTCGAAGCCGTGGTGGCCAAAGTGCCGCCGCCCAAGGCTGACCGTTCACTCACTTTGCGCGCGCTGATTTTTGACTCGTGGTTTGATTCTTATCAGGGCGTGGTCACCTTGGTGCGGGTCATGGACGGCATGCTTAAGACCGGCGATATGATTAAATTTATGGCCACCGACAAAGACTATGAAGTCTTAAAGCTCGGTGTGTTCAATCCGTTTCCCACCATCTTGGAAAACTTAGACGCCGGCGAAGTGGGTTATATCATTTGCGGGATGAAGGATATTCGCGATGTGAAAGTGGGCGACACCGTGACGTCGACCAAAAAGCCGGCCACCCAACCGCTCGCGGGATTCCAAAAAATCAAACCCATGGTCTTCTCCGGAATTTTTCCGGTGGAAGCCACTGATTTTCCTAATTTTAAGGACGCGCTCGACAAGCTGACTTTGAACGACTCCTCGCTCAGTTATGAGCCCGAAAGTTCCGATGCCCTTGGCTTTGGCTACCGCTGCGGATTTTTAGGTTTATTGCATATGGAAATCGTGCAGGAGCGGTTGGAGCGCGAGTTCAATTTGAACCTGATTACAACCGCGCCCACCGTGGTTTACCGGATCACCAAAACCGACGGCACGGTGATGGAGATGGAGAATCCATCTAAATTGCCCGATCCCACGCAGATTTTGAAAATGGAAGAGCCCTACGTGAAGCTGAGCGTGCACACGCCGAGCGAATATATCGGCGGCATTCTTAAACTTTGCGAAGACCGGCGCGGCACCCAGATCAAAATGGAATTTATCACCGACACCAAGGTGATTATTGAATACAAATTGCCGCTCAATGAAATGGTCATGGATTTTTACGACAAGTTGAAATCCATCTCCAAGGGCTACGCGTCCATGGAATACGAACTGATCGGCTTTGAAGAGGGCGATCTGGTCAAGATGGACATTATGATCAACGGTGATCCGGTGGATGCGCTGTCGGTGATCGTTCACCGGGCCAAGGCCATTCCCCGTGGCCGTTCGCTCGCCTCGAAACTCAAAGAACTGATTCCGCGGCAGCAGTACCAAGTGAACATTCAAGCCGCGATCGGCGCTAAGATCATCGCGCGCGAGACTCTCGGCGCCATGAGAAAAGACGTCACCGCGAAATGTTACGGCGGCGATATTTCGCGTAAGCGCAAACTGCTTGAGAAGCAAAAAGAGGGAAAAAAGCGCATGAAGCCCATCGGCCATGTCGATGTGCCGCAAGAGGCGTTCCTCGCCATTTTAAAGGTGGATGATTAGTGTCGTTTTTCTCCCGCCGATTTTGGACCGAGGGACCCGGCTCATTCGCGGTGGCTATCGGACTTGCGCTATTTGTGCGGTGGGCCTTGTTTGAAGCCTATGTGATTCCCAGCACCAGCATGTTGCCCACATTGCTGGTCAACGATCATATTTTCGTGAATAAAATTATCTACGGAGTGCGCACACCCTTCAGCGAACGCTGGATTCTGCAGTGGCGCCACCCCGCGCGCGGCGAAGTGGTGGTGTTTAAACACCCGGCCGACAAAGCCAAATATTTTATCAAGCGGGTGATGGGCGTTCCCGGCGACCGCGTGCTTTATGAAAACGGCAACCTCTACGTGAATGAAAAACTGGTGGAGCGCACGATCCCGCAGGAGCTGCGCGATGAGTGGCAGTGGCTGCGCGATAATGATTTTCCGGGTGATGAAGACATCGGCGGCCGCGCGCTTTACGTGCACTGGGAAGAGCATATGGATCAAAAAAATTATTCGGTGCTGTTGCGCAAAGAGGCCTCGGGGGCCGCGACTTTTGGACCCATCACCGTGCCGGATGGTCAATACCTCGTGCTGGGCGACAATCGGGATAATTCCCAGGACAGCCGGGCGTGGGAGGAGCGCAGCCGCTTTGTGCCCCGTCAGCTGCTCATCGGCCGCGCTTCGGTCGTGTGGCTGAGTTGCGAAAGCACGTTGCCTGTGGTCACCTTTCACATCGCGAATATCCTTCATCCCGCAAATGATATAACCCACTTCGCCGGCGTCTAAGTTTTCCAAGATGGTGGGAAACGGATTGAACACACCGAGCTTTAAGACTTCATAGTCTTTGTCG
>JANMVK010000757.1:0-6833 GCA_031392725.1 Pseudobdellovibrionaceae bacterium | reverse complement strand
CAACGGCAGTTCAAATTCTTCCAAAATTTTTTCGCCGCTGTTTTCTTTAATTTTAGCCTGCAGGCACTCTTGCAGTTCCAAATGCGCGCGCATGTAATCACTTGGCGCCGCTAGGTCCGGCAACTTTTTATCACAGTGTTCTTCATAAACTTCTTCAAACGTGCCGATCAATTCCGGCTTCGCGACGTAGGCCGCGAGCATCGCGTCCCACTCCACCACTTGCAGAGGGAGATCCAAGGCTTTTAACACCTGCTTGACGTCAAAACCCCGCCAGCGCAAATGCTTTTGCTTCAAAGCGAGCCCAAGTTCTTTCTCAGCCACGGGCACGCGCAAAACTTTGCCGTCATAACCGAAGTAAAGTCCGCGCTCGCTCAACAATCCCCAAATTTCACTGTACGGCTCGACCCGCTTGCGGAATTCCTCAAGCGTCAGCTGCTCTTCATCCCAAGCGTCGCCCTTGCGCGAAGCCTTTTTCGGTTTGGCTTTAGCGGTGGTTTCAACTTTCTCTTCGCCCGCGGGAGACTTGCCGGCCTTGCCGCGCAACACGGGAACTGGCGCTTCCGCGCCGGGCTCTGCGAACAGTGTGCGTTCAAAACTTTTAAAGCCCAGCTCCTGCAATAGCGCACGCAACGGCTCGCGGTTGAGCGGCTTCATTTTCAAGTCCTCCACATCCACTTTTACTTTTACGTCGGTCACAATGGTGCACAGCTTTTGCGACATGTAGGCGCTCTTCTTATTCTCCTTTAATTTGACCTGCGTGGCGCCTTTGATCTCATTGATGTTTTTATAAATCCCGTCGAGAGTTTCATAGTCCGCAAGCAATTTGCACGCGCCCTTGGGCCCGATGCCGCGCACGCCGGGCACATTGTCGCTGGCGTCCCCGCACATGGCTAAATAATCAATCATCTGATCGGGGCGGATGCCGAACTTGGCCTTCACGCCATCGGTGTCGGTGCGCACGTTCTTCATGGTATCGAACAAAGAAATTCCGGGCTTCACCAGCTGCGCGAAATCCTTATCACCGCTGACAATCACCGATGCGATTTTTTCTGCAAAGCCATCACCGCCAAAGTGCCGATCACATCATCGGCCTCATAGCCGGATTTTTCCACATGGGTGATGCCGAGCAGTTCGGTGAGCTTGATCAAATAAGGCACCTGCGGCGAAAGACTGTCGGGCATTTCATCGCGGTTGGCTTTATACTCCGAATACATTTCGGAGCGGAACGACGGCTCGGGCAGATCAAAACAGTAAACCAAATAATCCGGCTTCACCTCGCGCAACAACTTAAGCGTCATGCTGAGAAAGCCATAGAGCGCGTTGGTCGGCATGCCCTTGCTGCTGGTCATAGGCGGGATGGCGAAGAACGCACGGAAAAACATATTGCTCGCGTCGACGAGATAAAGATTCTTCATGTAGGGAATGTATTACTGAATATCGTCGAGAAGGTCACGATGCGTGAGCTGTGCGACTCTGCGTGTTTCCATTTCCCGCTCAGCCAGAGGCGTTTGCGAGATTAAATTGCTCTTGGATTCCGCGTGATCGCTCAAATAGCGCAATTGGTTCAAACAATCGGAGTCGGGGCGCGAAGTTCCGCGCTCCCAGGCCTGAATCAGCACCGTTGTGCAGCCCATTTGGCGGGCCATTTCAGCCAAACTCCATCCCAACCGCTGGCGGAGAGTGCGAATTTCAACGTTGTTCCAATTCATAGGAATCTACCCCTCGAGAATGATTTATAAGGCAGCTCTAGGTATTTGCCTAGAGCTGCGTTTTGCGTTGCAGAAACTTCTTGATTTGTTGTTTTTAGGCCATGGATTCGATGTTCTGGGCTTCCATACCCACCTTGGTCACTATTAGATCGAATGACACGTCTATTCCTGGGTTCAGCAGATCGAGCAGGCCTGGCTGACTTACGCCTGTGGAGTGAAAATAAACCTCCGTTCCATCTAGAAGAATTATGTACCCATAATTCTGGAACGCATTGAACCATTTTATCCGACCAGTTCTCACTAATGCCTCCTTGCACGTTAATTGGTTCCCTCCTCTTCTGAAAAGACGAAGACGAGATCACCTTCACTGACTAAATCAAAACGGTCGCGCGCTTCGCGTTCCATAAACGCGGGATCGCGGGCATGCTTCAGGCGGGATTTGAGTTCATCCGTCTTTTTTCCGAGGGAAAATAGATTGGTTTGGATTTCAGTTTGGTCGCGGTACATGCTGATCAGGCGCAACAGGGAGCCGTCGATGACCAAATTCAGGACCACCAACGCTAGGCAAATCCAGACCACTTTTTGAGGAGCTTGTAAGAGATTATTGAGACCGCGAAAGAACCCGATCAGGAAACTTCTCACCATATTAGGCTATCAGTTTGGGAGCCCACATAAAGTCTAGTTTTGGGCCGTAGTCTCCTTTGGCAGGTGTCGAATGTATGGCGGATAAAGCGTCCTAAATCCTCCATATTGCACGGGAAATGCCAAATCTAGGACTCCGGCTTGCAGCTTTTACCGATATGTCCTTCTGGGTTGTTATGCTTTTAGCTCTTCCGGGTGTAGCGCTTGCGCAGGCCAAATTCCGCCCTGCGGTCCGGCCCATGGCCCCACCTTTGGTTTTGCCGGCGCTCGGTTCAGGCTATCAGTTTGCTAAAGCGGGACCCACTTACCAACTCAACCAAAGTTTTCCAGGCGCGCCGCAGATTATTTATGGTCCCGACGGCCGGCCCCTCGGCATGTGCAATCCGAACCTTCCGCCGTACCTGCAGAGGTTCAATAGCGGAATTCCCGCGTGCGCAGCCGGCGGCCCGCGCAGTCCCAACATTCTTAAATATGGAAATGGCCAGCGTCCGCAGACACCCCTTCCGCCTGGAATGGGCGGACCACCACCTGGCGGCGGGGCACCCCCCGGCGGAGCGGGATCGCCTCTTAGCAATCTCGCCCAGCAAATGTCCGGCGGAAACTCGGCTCCCACGCAAGGCTCGGCCAACAACGGCACGCCGTTTATCGGCCCCATGCTCACCGGCTCGGGACTCTTTCTTGGATTATGTGCTGAGGAAAATAAAGATCACGATCAGGTCAAACTCGGCTACTGCCGCACCTTAACCGAAGCGTTGAGCCGGGATTCGTGCATGGTTGAGAAATTGAGCTGGCTGGCGAACCAGCCCACCTCGCCTGATATGCAAAATTATTGCGGGAACTATGACCAGCTCAAACGCGATCCAATAAAACACGCATTGTTTTGGACCCAGCTTTTGGCCGCGCTGGCCGTCGAAGAGTCGGGCTGGAACTCCAACATTGCGCCTGGTGATAACGGAAGCGCCCATGGAATTTTTCAAATCGGACAAGCCGATGAGGGCCGCTACGGTTGCGGCTGCACCGGCCTTCGATTGTACGATGCTCATTCCAATATCCGCTGCGGCTCCTGGATTGCGATCAAAAATCTGAGCCGCGACTATCCGGAAACCATCGCCAGTGGTTCGGTGCGCGACCGGAACGCGAAGGGCATCGCCCGCTACTTCGGTCCGTTCAATAGCCACCAGAACAATAAGAAAGACCGTATTATGCAAAAAACCAAAAACTGGTGCGCCACCCGCGGCAACCAGCCGGGCACCGCCGATCCCGAAGCGCCCGCCGCAATCTCCTCACAGCCGGTGCCGGCGAACAATTTTGAACTGATTATTTCTTCTTCTGATTATAAGTAAAGCGCAGTTGCAGCAGCTCCACCCCGAGCGCGAATGCCATTGGCATATAAATATAACCCTTCGGCACATGGCCGCCGAGCCCTTCGATCACCAGGGTCACGCCGATGGTGATTAAGAACGACAGCGCTAGAATTTTTAGCGTCGTATGGTGCTGCACAAATTTGGCGATGGGTCCTGAGAAGACCAGCACCAAGAGAAAAGACACGAATACGGCGGCGTAAATCACCGGCAAATTATCGGTCAAGCCGACGGCGGTGATCACCGAGTCGATGGAAAAAATAATGTCGAGAATAATAATCTGAATGATGGCCGCGGAAAACTTAGAGTAGATTTTGCCCACACCGTGGCTGTCATCGCGATTTTCCACCGTGTGATGGATCTCTTTAACCGCTTTAAACAGCAAGAACGCCCCGCCCGCGATCAGAATAAAACTTTTGTAACTCAAGCCCATCCACACCGGCTCGCTGAGCGCCACGACATAAGCGGCTCCGAGCAGCAGCACGGCCCGCGCGCCCAGAGCGAGGCTTAATCCCAAAATGCGCGCTTTGTTGCGGGTCTCTTTCGGCAGGCGGTCGGTGACGATGGCAATTAATAAAACGTTGTCGATCCCGAGAACAATCTCAAGGCCGACCAACAGTGCGAATGTGGCGAGTAGGTTTAAGTCCATTATTTAAAAGCGGCCCGGCCCCAGTAATTGGCGTTTTTGCCCAAGGCCTCTTCGATTCGCAACAGTTGATTGTACTTGGCGGTGCGCTCACCCCGGCACAGGGAGCCGGTTTTGATTTGTTTGCAGTCGAAGGCCACCGCCAGTTCGGAAATGGTCACATCCTCGGTCTCGCCGCTGCGATGGGACATAACCGTGCTGAAGTGATTGGCCTTGGCCAGATTAATCGCCTCTTGAGTTTCCATCAGCGAGCCGATTTGATTTACTTTTACCAAAATCGAGTTGGCGGCCTTTTTGTCGATGCCTTGCTGCAGGCGTTTGGGGTTGGTGACGAACAAATCATCGCCCACTAGCTGCATTTTGGATCCGAGCGTTTTGGTTAAGTGAACCCAGCCGTCCCAATCATCCTCACTTAAACCGTCTTCAATGGAAATCAGCGGGAAATTCTTAGCCCAATCGGCGTAGATCTCGGTGACCTGCTGCGCGTTTAGCTGTTTGCCTTCCCATTTGTAGGAACCGTCTTGGTAAAGCTCGGTGGCCGCGACATCGAGAGCGAGAAACACGTCCTGGCCGGGCTTGTAGCCCGACTTTTCAACCGCGCGCAATACGAACTCCAGCGCTTCGCGATTGGATTTTAAATTGGGCGCGAAGCCACCTTCGTCTCCCACCGCGGTGGAATGGCCGTCGTCATCGAGCAATTTCTTTAACGTCTGAAAAATTTCCGAGCCGGCGCGGAGGGCTTCGCGGAAACTACCGCCACACACGGGCACAATCATAAATTCCTGAATATCGAGGCCGTTGTTGGCGTGCGCGCCGCCATTGATAATGTTCATCAAGGGCACCGGCAGGTTTTTGGCCGTGCCATTGCTTAAGTACTGGTAAAGCGATTGCTGGCGGACCAGAGCACCCAGTTTCGCGCAAGCCAAGCTCACACCCAAAATGGTGTTGGCGCCTAAGCTGGCTTTGTTGGGAGTGCCGTCCATCTCGAGCATTTTTAAATCGATTTTGCGCCAGTCGATGACATCGAGCCCGACAATCGCGGGCTTGATAATTTCTTTCACATTGTTGACCGCCTTGAGCACACCCTTGCCGTGATAACGGCGAGGATCTTTATCGCGCAGCTCGATGGCCTCATGCGCGCCGGTCGAAGCCCCCGAGGGAACGGCGGCCCGGGCGGTGAGCTGATTGTCGGTGCCGACTTCAACTTCAAGCGTGGGATTGCCGCGCGAATCCAGAATTTCACGGGCAGTCACGGTGCGAATTGTAGCCATATTTTTTTATCCTCTAGTTCGGACTGGCGCCCATGTCCAGGTCCTCAAGATCCAGCGTGCGCTGTGTGGATTTTTCTTTGCGTGTAGGGCGTAAGCGATGGTTTAAGTCCCGTTCGAAATGCGTGAGCAGGTCGGCCGTCTCTTGGGCCACCTGTGACGATTGGGTTTTTACATAATCCCAGTCCACGCGTTTCATGGCTTCCTGCACTTGGCGGTCCATGCGGTTTTGGCCGATGAGCAAGGTCACCAATTGTTGCGAGCGCACCAGGTAATCACTTAACCGCATCATATGGCCGCGGGTGCGAACCACATAGGCGCGCAAACCTTGCACGAACTCCGTCTCAGTGCCTTGAATGGGCTGCGGTTTATCATTGGCGCCGAGGCTCAGCTGCGAGCGCAGATCCTCGATCTGACGTTGCGATTCTTCCAGCGCGTGCATCAGATTTTGCACCAGTTCGGGTTTGAAGTTGGGCTCAAGGTCATGCTCTTTCAGCATGTCACTTTGCGATTCCGACCAGGAAATCTGAATGCGCGATTGCTGCCAATCCACTTCCGCTTGCGAGCGGCCGATGTAACACGGCAGAACTTCGAGAGCGCTGCGGATAAATTCGGTGACCAGCGGAAATTCCTGATTGGAAATGGGTAAATCAAAACTGACCGCGTTGGATCCACGCACGAGATTCCCGACCGGCGGCGCGGGCGACACAAAATAACTGAGGAACCGGTGTGGCTGCAGAAATAAATCCTGCGGGGTTTGCATCATCTTGATTACGCTGTCGAGAACTCCCCACGAGCGCAATTCATGGCATTGGTGGCCGACCAATGTGGGCAGCGGGCCTTCTTGAAAGTGGCTGCCGAATTCGCGGTCGATAATTCCGATAAATTTTTCGACATCTTGGGCTGGGATCCAGCAGGACGGTTCACGTAGGAATTCGGTGGGCAAGTCCGTGAGTTCAAAAAGCTTTTCTGAATCCACGTCCTGCCTGTCCAAGAACAGCAAAAAAGAATTTGTGATTTTGCCACTGAACAGCATCCATAAAGTTTTAACTTAACCTAGACCTTGGTGCAAAAAAGACTTGGCCGAGCGGCTGGCTGCGCACCGCGCATTGGTGGAATTCGGCTGATTTCTGCTTATATTTGTCTGTTTGCGTTACTAATTTGCCCGCTATTTACGCAAATGTAAGCGGCTTTGCCCGGTTTGTTG
>JANMVK010000725.1:0-1793 GCA_031392725.1 Pseudobdellovibrionaceae bacterium | reverse complement strand
GTCAGAAACAGGGCGTGAACCTCCTTGTGGTCTTCGGTCAGCAGCTTGATCGCGTCGGGTGTGGCGCGCGCGCTGCGCTTGGCGGCGGGAGTCTTGGTGGGCATGGTGTCGGGCCTGGTTGGAGGTGAGATATCATGCCTGTTCGACATCTCTTATTGATCCTCCTCGCGGTGCTTAGCACCACGGCGCACGCCAAGCGATTCCGCAATGCCTACGTCAGTTTCGAACTGCCGCCCAACTGGAATTGTAAATTGGAAGGCTCCGAGTGGGTTTGTGAAAATGATTTTTCGCAAAAAACCAAAGAAGCCATTATTATTCTCACCGCCAAGGAAGTCGGACCTACCGACACGCTCCCCGCTTACCTCGCTCACTTGCAAACCGCGCGCACCATCACCGGCCGCGGCGGCGCCACCACGAAATCGCAAGTGATCAATGTCAAAGAACGTATGATCAGTTCACAAATGTGGATCGACGGCATGCACCTGGGCAGCGAAGTAGGACCGTATTTCACGCGCTACCTCGCCACTATTAAAGACCGCATTTCCATACTGGTTACGTTCAGCGCGCACAAGCAGCACTACACCAAATACAGCGCCGATTTTATTAAGGCGGTGGAAAGCTTGCGCGTGGTCGCCACCAAAGACACTTTGGGCAACCGCGGCTCTGAATCCACCCGGGGGTCCGAAACCATCGGCGCTCCCATCGGACAGAATATTCCGCAGCTGGAAAACGACGGCTTACCGGGCGAAGGCTCAGGCGGCGGCGGACGGGGCGGGAAATATTCGACCTTATTGTGGCTTGCGATTCTTCTGGGCGCCGTGGGCGCGTATTTGTATTACAAATCCGGCCCCCCGCCGCCAAAACCTAAAAGCAAAAAGCCGGGACCTTAATGAAGTTGATTTCGCTCTTCGCACTGCTGTTCACGCTTCAAACCGAAGCCAAAGTATTTCAAAATTCCTATGTCTCGTTTGAAGTCCCCGACAAATGGAATTGCCTGCAAGAGGGCGTGGCTTGGACTTGCACTCCCGGCGGTGCGATCGAGTCGCGCGAAGCCGTGATCGTGCTGGCCGCCAAAGTGGCCGGCCCCGAAGACAATCTCGTCAACTTCCACACCTACCTAGGGCAGCCGAAAAAATTGGCCACCAAAGTGGGAACGCCGATGCCGTCTTCGGTGATGTACGCGCAAGAGCGGGTGTTAGCCGGCACCAAATGGATTCAAGCCCAGCACCTCGGCAGCGAAATTCAGCAGTTCTACACTTTGTACCTCGCCACAGTAAAAGAATCCCTCGCGATCCTGGTCAGTTTTTCCGCCGAGAAATCCAAATACCCGCAATACAATCCGATTTTTGACACCGCGATGAAGACTTTAAAAATCACCGCCAGCAATCAGCTGCTGTTTCCCAAAAATAAATTAAATGGTACCACCGATATCATCGGCATCGCCGCCGGCCAGCCGGGTTCAGAAGAGCTGATGCCGCCGCCGCAAACCAAACGCAAATTCGGCTTTTCCTTTATACTGCTCATATTCGGCCTGATCGTCGCCGGCTGCGCGGTGTTTTTCACCAAGAAGAAAAAAGCGCCAAAACCCAAGCCTAAGTAGGACGTTATGGATATCAACTGGACCCAACTTCTCGACGAGATCCAAGACCTAAGAGCGCTGCTCGAAGCATGGGGCATCACTTACGAAATCTTGATCGCACTCGGCGTTTCGGCCTTCGCGCTATTTTTAGTTTCCTTGAGAGAGATCATCGTATGGTACATGCGCATTTCGCAGCTGCACCATCAGATGCATC